>JBDSBK010000251.1:0-4101 GCA_039921645.1 Dokdonella sp. | reverse complement strand
GGGTCGCTGCATCGCCACCGGGGAAATCGCAGCGCGCGGTACCCGCGTGCGGAGCGAACAGGGTATCGCCGACAAAGATCGCATCGCCGACCGCATAGCTGATGCTGTCGGGCGTATGGCCCGCGGTCGCGATCACGCACACGTCGAGCGTTCCCACCTGGAAACGGTCGCCATCGGCGAACAGGCGATCGAACTGCGCGCCGTCCGCGACGAATTCGTCGTCGAGATCGAGCAGGCGCTTGAACGTGCGTTGCACCGCGACGATACCGGCGCCGATCGCAAGCTTGGCCTGCGTGCGTTCGCGCAACCACGCACCGGCGGAAAGATGGTCCGCATGCGCATGCGTTTCCAGGATCCACTCGACGTGCAGATTCGCCGTCTCGACGTATTCGAGAATGCGCTGTGCGCTGCCGCTTTCGATGCGGCCGGTGGCAGGGTCGAAATCGAGCACCGGATCGACGATCGCGGCGCACCGTGTTGCGCCATCGACGACGACATGCGTCCAGGTGCCACTGGCGGCATGGTGGAAGCTGCGGACGAGCGCTGTCATGGCAGGCCGGGGTGAAAGGGCAACGCAGCGTAACGCACCACGGCAGGCTCGGTGCATCGGACCTGTTGACAGTGTCGATTACGCGTGTAATCGTTAGCTCTCGATTACGGATGTAAACGCATGCGCATCAGTGAAGCGGAAAGCCGGGTCATGGAAATCCTCTGGCGCAAGCCGTCCTTGCAAAGTGCCGAGGACATCGTCGCGGCGCTTGCCGGCGAGCAGGATTGGCAGGAGGCCACGGTCAAGACGCTCCTCAATCGCCTGTTGAAGAAGAAGGCGATTGCCGCCGAGCGCGACGGGCGCCGCTATCTGTACCGGGCGATTGCCAAACGCGGCGACTACGTGCATGCCGAAAGCAAGAGTCTGCTCGATCGGCTCTATGGCGGCCGCGTCGCGCCGCTGGTCGCGCATTTCTCCGAGCGCAGCAAGCTGAGCAAGAAAGATATCGCCGAGATTCGGGCGCTCATCGAGGAGCTGGACAATGAGAGCTGACGTGTTCGATGCGCTGATGGCGATGACGCTGGCGTCTTCGCTGGCCCTGGTTGCGGTGCTGGTGTCGCGCGGTCCGGTGCGGCGCGCGTTCGGTGCGCGCATTGCGTACGCGACATGGCTGATCGTGCCGCTGACCGCGCTCGTCGTGTTGCTGCCGGCGCCATCGCTTCCGGTGATCAGCGTGATGCGTGTAGTCCACGCCGTCGCGCACTATGGCCCGGTGACCGCAGCGACGCCGGCAGCAATGGATTGGCGCTCGCCGCTGCTGCTGCTCTGGCTCATTGGCGTGTTCACCTCGGGCGCAGGTTTTGCGTTGCAGCAACGCCTTTTCCTGCGCAGCCTCGGCCGTTTGCATGCGCTGGACAGGGATGCGTCGAAGCATCGCATCGTCCGCGCCGAGTCGAGCATGGGTTCGCCGGCACTGATCGGCGCATGGCGGCCGCGCATCGTGTTGCCCGCCGATTTCGACACGCGCTACGCAGCGCACGAGCGCGAGCTGATCGTCGCTCACGAGCAGATGCATTTCGCGCAAGGCGATGCGTTCATCAATGCGGTTGCGACCCTGATGCGCTGCCTGAACTGGTTCAACCCGCTCGTCCATTTCGCGGTGACGCGGTTCCGGCTTGACCAGGAACTCGCGTGCGATGCCGCAGTGATACGCCGTTTTCCGGAAGCGCGCCGGTCGTATGCCGACGCGATGTTGAAGACCCAGCTGGCCGGTCAGTCGCGGCAGGAGCTGCCACTGCCGGCCGGCTGTCGCTGGCCAACCGGTCATCCCTTGAAGGAGAGAATTTCCATGTTGAAACGACCCTTGCCGACACGCGCGCGACGCGTGTTCGGCATCACGCTGCTGCTCGTCTTCGGACTCGGTTTCGCGTACGTCGCGTGGGCCGCGCAGTCGAGGCGACCGCAAACGATGGCGTCCTCGCCGGATGCGCAAGTCGATGTTCGCCTGCGGATCAACGCGGACTCGGCGGATGAACGATCCATCGACATCGTCAGCCCGGTGGGCGAACCATTTTCCGTATCGGGCGTAGACGACGCTCACCCGTGGGAGGCCACCTTCGTCGCACGCATGGTAGAAGGCGGCGACATTGCACTGGCCAGCACGATTCGCCGCAACGGCGAGGTCATCGGCAACCCGGCGATCGTGGTGAAGCCGGACGAGCCTGGGACCATCGAGATCGGCGCGCCCGGAGAGGCGGACAAATTCAGTATCGAGGCGACGCTGGCGCTGCAGACACCCCGCAAGGTCGAGACGGTAGATGCCGAGGTCTCCGCGGCGGGCGCAACCTACCGCGCGATGCAACCGCCGACGTATCCGGCCGGCGCCGCTTCAGCGGGTATCGAGGGCGTGGTTTATGTCGCCTTGACGATTGGCGCAAATGGCGAGGTCGAGGAAGCGCATGTGGATCGTGTCGATCCGCAAGCGTCCGCCGTGCTCGGCGATGCCGCACTCGATGCGGTGAGAAAGTGGCGTTTCAATCCTGCGCACAGCAGCACTGGTCTGCCGGTGAGCAGCGACATCGTCACGCCGATCCGGTTCGTGCTGCATACGGACGAAGAAGAAGCAGAAGAGCACGCTTCCGCCCTGTCTGCTGCGCGCGGTGCGGCGTCGGTGGTTGGCGGGCAATCCGACGGATGACGGTTCCGACGGCAACGCGTCGGCTCGACTGCGTTCTTTCTGCGTGAATTGGCCCCTGGAGAATGGCTCCGTGCGTACGAAGCACGGGGCCGGTAGAATGCGCGGCCTTGAATCCGCCCATTCCGCAGGAGTCGCTTCATGGCAGTGAAAGTCGCAATCAATGGCTATGGCCGCATCGGCCGCAACGTGCTGCGCGCGTTGTACCAGGCGAATCGCAACCACGAGATCCAGATCGTCGCGGTCAACGACCTCGGCGATGCTGCGACCAATGCGCATCTGACCCAGTACGACACCGCGCATGGCAAGTTTCCGGGTGAGGTCGGCGTCGATGGCGGCGACATCATCGTCAACGGCGATCGCATCAAGGTCTGTGCCGAGCGCGATCCGGCCAAGCTGCCGTGGAAAGACCTCGGCGTAGACATCGTGCTGGAGTCGACCGGTTTCTTCACCAGCAAGGCGAAAGCCGGCGCGCATATCGCGGCGGGCGCGAAGAAGGTGATCATCTCGGCGCCGGGCGACAAGGACGTGGACGGCACGTTCGTCTTCGGCGTCAATGACGACCAGCTCAAGGCAAGTCATGAAGTCATCTCGAACGCGTCGTGCACGACGAATTGTCTTGCGCCGATGGCCAAGGTGCTGCACGAGAAGATCGGCATCGTGCACGGCCTGATGACGACGATTCATGCGTACACGAACGACCAGGTGCTCACCGACGTCTTCCATTCGGACCTGCGTCGCGCGCGCTCGGCGACGATGTCGCAGATTCCGACCAAGACCGGCGCCGCCGCTGCGGTCGGGTTGGTGCTGCCGGAACTCAACGGCAAGCTCGATGGCTTCGCGATGCGCGTGCCGACGATCAACGTTTCGGTGGTCGATCTCACGTTCGTTGCCGCACGCGCGACCAGCATTGCGGAAATCGATGCCGCGATGAACGAAGCGGCGAACGGCAAGCTCAAGGGCATCCTCGGCGTCAACACCCAGCCGCTGGTCTCGATCGATTTCAACAACGATCCGCGCAGCTCGGTCTACGACGCGACGCAGACGCGCGTGATGGGCGGCACCCTGGTCAAGGTGCTGTCGTGGTACGACAACGAGTGGGGCTTCTCCAACCGCATGCTCGACATGACGCTGGCGCTCGCGAACGCGAAGTAAGTTCGGAACAGCGTGCAAGTTCGGAATCGCGAACCAAGCTCAAGATCGCGAGGCAAGCTCGTGATTTCGAGCCAAGCGAAGGATGATGTGGGGGCGGCTTCAGCCGCGATGCCTTGTTGCAAGTTCTGGCCAAGGCATCGCGGCTGAAGCCGCTCCCACAAATTTGAGCGCGCGGCTCTCAATGCGCGACGAGCAAGGGCACATCGCTGTGCTGGAACAAATGCCGCGTGGTGCCGCCGAGCACGAGTTCGGCGATGCGTGA
>JBDSBK010000250.1:0-4356 GCA_039921645.1 Dokdonella sp. | reverse complement strand
CTCGCGGTCAAATTGCAGGAACTGTTCGGCCTTGCCGACACGCCACGCATCGCGAACGGACGCATTCCGCTGACCCTGCACCTGCTCTCGCCCGGCGGCAAACCGGTGCAGGTCACGCAGGATCTCAAGAGCTTCTGGGCGCGCACGTATCCGGAAGTGAAGAAAGAACTGAAGGGTCGTTACCCGAAACATCCGTGGCCGGACGATCCATGGACGGCGACACCCACGCATCGGGCCAAGCCGAGACGATGAACAACTTTCGCCTTGCTTCGACGCAGCCTCCACCGGCTTGCCCCGCTCGCGTCGGAACCATTTGAACATGCAACCAGTCGCAGTCCGGATGCATCCAAGCCCAGACCATCGAGTAACCCCATGAACAATCCGCAACGTGTCCTGCCCTGGATGATCGCGTTCCTCGCTGCCGTCGGCGTGATTGGCGCGGTGCTCGCGCCGCGTCTCGCGACGATCTTCGCGGCGAATCCGTTCTTCAACGGCGTGATCCTCGCCGTGCTCGCGGCGGGCATCATCGTCAATCTGCGCCAGGTCCTGATGCTGTCGCGCGAAGTCGCATGGATCGACGCCTACCGTCGTTCAAGTCCCGAACAGAAACCGGGCGGTCAACCGCGCCTGCTCGCGCCGATGGCGCGCATGCTCGATGGACGCGAACGCGGCCGTGCCGCGTTGTCGGCGCCGTCGATGCGCACGATCCTCGACAGCGTGCAATCGCGCCTGGAGGAATCGCGCGATCTGTCGCGCTATCTGATCGGTCTGGCGATCTTCCTCGGCCTGCTCGGAACATTCTGGGGTCTGCTCGTCACGATCCGCTCGGTGTCGGACATCATCGGCACGCTCAACGTCGGCAACGACGCGGTCACGATGTTCGGCGCGCTCAAGGAAAACCTGAAGCAGCCGCTCAGTGGCATGTCGACGAGTTTCTCGACCTCGCTGTTCGGCCTTGCCAGTTCCCTCGTCATCGGTTTTCTGGATCTGCAGGCCGGCCATGCGCAGAACCGCTTCTACAACGAACTCGAGGAATGGTTGTCCGGCATGACGCGGCTCGCCTCGGGCTCGACCCTGGAAAGCGATGCGTCGGTGCCCGCGTACGTGCAGGCCTTGCTCGAACAGACCGCGGACGGACTCGACCGCATGCAGCGCGCAATCGTCGAAAGCGAGCGCGAGCGGCGCGGCGGCAACGAACAACTCGGCGAACTCGGCAACCAGCTGGGCCGTCTCGCCGACCTGCTCGGTCGCGATGCACGCGAACGCCAGGCCGCCGCCGACGTGCAGGGCGAGCTGAAGACGGTATTGCGCCAGCTCGCAAGCCAGACCCAACCGGCGGCGCAGTTCTCCGACGAATTGCGCAATGAACTGCGCCTGCTGTCGCGCACGATCGCTGCGGCGATGGACGGACAGCGCCAGCGCCCCGCCGCCGCCGCGCCGATGACCGCTGAACGCGAGCCGCGTCGATGAGCAAGCTGCGCCGGCGTCGCGCGTTCGATATCTGGCCTGGCTTCGTCGATGCGCTGACCTCGTTGATCATGGTCATGATCTTCGTGCTGCTGATCTTTGCGATCGGCCAGTTCGTTCTGTCCGACACATTGGCGGGCAAGAATCGCGCGCTCGATGCGTTGAACTCGAAAGTCGCCGAACTGGCGAGGAGTCTGTCGCTCGCCGAAGACAGCAAGCGCGCACTCGATGCGCGCGTAAACGAACTGGGTGCATCGCTCGGCAAAGCGAGCGGCGAACGCGATCAGCTCAAGACCGCACTCGACAGCGCGACGAGCGAAGCGGCGAAGCTCGCTACCGATATCGCCGCACTGACGGCGTTGAAGCAGCAACTCGAAGCGCAGGTCGCGAGTCTCGCCGGTCAACTCGACAGTTCGAAAGAAGACATGGTCAAGCAGACCACGCTGACGGCTGCTGCGACGGCGCAGGTGGAGTTGCTCAATCGCCAGCTCGCCGCACTCAACGAGCAACTGGCGAAGATCCAGACGGCGCTCGACATCGCGAACAAGAATGTCCAGGCGAAGGACGTGAAGATCGCCGACCTCGGCAAGCAACTCAACATCGCACTCGCCAATCGCGTCGGTGAACTCGAACGCTATCGCTCGGAATTCTTCGGTCGCCTGCGCGAGGCGCTCGGCAACCGCACCGACGTGCGCGTCGCGGGCGATCGCTTCGTGGTGCCGACCGACGTGCTGTTCGATTCCGGCTCGGCGGACCTGGCGCCCGCCGCACAGCAGCGCCTCGCGGTGCTGGCGGAGACAGTGAAGGAAGTCGCGTCGGAAATTCCCTCCGGCATCGACTGGGTGCTGCGCATCGATGGCCATACCGATCATCGACCGATCCACACCGTGCAGTTCCCGTCGAACTGGGAATTGTCGACCGCGCGAGCGGTCGCGATCGTCAAATACCTCGTCGTGCAAGGCATTCCGGCGCATCGACTATCTGCGAATGGCTTCGGCGAATTTCAGCCGCTCGACAATTCCAACACACCGGAAGCGGATGCAAAGAACCGCCGCATCGAGATCCAGCTGACGAACCGATAGATCGGCGCCGGAGTCAGCTGCGCCGCGGTTTTATCGATTCGCCACTCCCGATTCCCGATTCCCGGCCTTCTGCTGGCTGATGATCACGCTGCCGAGGATCAACGTGCCGGCAATCAGCATCGTCACGGTCGGTGTTTCGCCGAGCAGCAGCCAGCCCCAGGCAACACCGAATAGCGGGATCAGATACGTGCAGGTCGTCGCGCGTGCTGCGCTCACGCGCTGGATCAGGCGGAAGAAGAACGCATACGCAATGCCGGTGCAGACCACACCGAGCGCGATGGCGCTCAGCCAGGACGTCTGCGGTACCGGCGTGGTCGGCCAGGTCGCGAGCGCGAACGGCGCCATCATCAGGGCGGCGCTGCCGAGCGTGCCCGCGACCGCGGCCAGCGGCGGCAGATCCGCGAGCCAGCGCTTGGTGAAGTTCGCGGCAAACCCGTAGCAGAACGACGCGGCCGTTCCCGCCAGCGCCGCGGCGGCGACATTGTCGCCCGCCGTCTTGCCGCTCATCAGCACGACCACGCCGACGAACCCCGCGACCATCGCCAGCGCGCGGCGCTTGCCGATGTGTTCGCGATACAGCGCGAACGCGACGAGCACGGTGAACAAGACCGTGAGGCTGTTCGCGATCGCACCGACGCCGGCCGGTGCGCGTTCCGCGCCCCACGCGAACAGCGAAAACGGGATCGCCGAATTGAGCGCCCCGATGATCGCAAAACGCCCCGCATGCGCGCGCGTGAGGCGTGCACGCACCTGCCACAGGAACGGCAGCAGGATCAGCGCGCCGAGCACGATGCGTACCTCGACCAGCGCGAACGGTCCGAAGTGCGGCGCAGCCACGCGCATGAACAGGAAGGAGCCGCCCCAGATCGCGCCGAGCGCGAGCAATTCCAGCGGTGTCAGCCAGTCGACTCTGGCGCGGTCGGTCGCAGCGGCGATCGAGTCACTCATGAGATGCGGTTCTCCTGAAGGATGGAATGAAGTCCGTTGGGTCTGGACACGCAGCCGCCCGATCGCGAGGCGCTGGTGCAAATACGGGTTCAACGCATGAGCACGCGTGTCCCCATTCGCGGAACCGGCGGCGAGCCCATGACGCTACTCTAGGCACAATCCAGAACATTGCACGGTCCACTCCTGTGCAAATGCATGGGGCCTGTTGTGCCGTCGCCGATGATTCTGCGTGGATAAGCGACGCGAATGTTTCGTCGTGCAACGAAACATCCGCGCGTGCAACCCGCTACGCTGCCGACCCCATGAGCGCACCTGCGACCCGTCATCGCCTCGCCGAAATCGCTGCCCTGCTCGCCGAACCCGCGCGTGCGGGCATTCTGCTCGCGCTGATGGACGGCAGCGCACGCCCCGCCGGCGAACTCGGCGAGATCGTCGGCGTCGCTCCGGCGACGGTCAGCGTGCATCTGCGCAAGCTCGTCGACGGCAACCTGCTCGTGGTGCAGGCGCAAGGTCGGCATCGCTACTTTCGTCTGGCCGGCGAAGAGGTCGCGCACCTGGTGGAGACGCTCGCGCTCGCCGGCGCGCGCCCGCTCGTCGCAGCGCCTTCGACGCGCGCCGATCCGCTGCTGCGCCGCGCGCGCACCTGCTATCAGCATCTCGCCGGCCAGTTCGGTGTCGCGCTGTTCGACCGTTTGCGCGAGCGCAACGCCCTGCTCATCGACAGCGATGCATTGCGATTGAGTCCGTCCGGGGCGCGCTGGTTGACCGAAGCCGGCCTGCTCGAGGCCGGCGATCCCGTCGCGCAATTACCGGGTCGCAACTGCATCGACTGGACCGAGCGTCGCTTCCATCTGGCCGG
>JBDSBK010000249.1:0-3166 GCA_039921645.1 Dokdonella sp. | reverse complement strand
GTCCTCGACCACGGTGTCGCGCTGCAACCCGGCGACGTCACGTATGTGCTCGCCAACGAGGTCGCGAGCCTCGGAGCGCCAGGCATCGGACTGCAGGTCGCCGATCCGCGCTTCATCGATGCAGCGCACGGCGACTACGGCCTCACCGCCGCATCGCCCGCAGTCGACTTCGCACCCGCGGTGGCCGGCGACGACTACGATCTGGTCGCACACCGGCGCGACGGCGACCTCGACATCGTCGCGAACAATTATGGACCTCGCGATCTGGGTGCGCTCGAGCGAGAGTTCGTGCAGCCGCTGGTGCGCAACGGCACGTTCGACGCGAGCCTGAATGTATGGTCCGAAGTGACGGCCGGTGCATCGAGCTGGGACGCGAGCCAGAATGCGGCAGGGCCCGCCGGTTCGGGTTCGTTGCACGTCAATCTCGCAACGGCCGCGCCAGATGTGTCGGCGCGCATGCAGTGCATCCATCTGCCCGGTCCCGGCGACTACCAGCTCAATGGTTACGGTAAATCGACCGGCACGGCGTTCAATCATGGCGACGAAGTGAAACTGTTCTGGGAGTACCGCAGCGCAGGCAGCGAAGCGTGTACGGGCATCCCCACCCGGTACGGCACGTTGTTGCTTTCCACCACCGGAGCCTGGAATCGCCCTGCGACACCGGCGCACATCGTGGTCTCGGATTTCGAGTGGACGACCGACAGCTCGATTGCGGTGTATGCCGTGGTCGACGAGGGCGGCGGCATCGGCAGGCCGGGTAGCGCAAATCCCGGTGGCGGCGATGAACCCGCTGGCACCAGCCTGGTCGGCTGGTTCGATGGCGTCACCCTCGAGCTCAACGCGGATGTCATCTTCGCCAATGGTTTCGACTGACGAAGGAGTCAGCGTGCGGAACTGCCCGTCTCATCGCTCAAGCTGGCCGCCAGCGTGCGCAAGCGTTGCGGTGGATTTCGAAGATTGGCGAGCGCAGCCAGCGCAGCGGCGGCCGCATCGCCGGAACCATCGTGACGATCGCCGCGTTGCATCGCGATGGCCCTGAGCAAGCCAGTTTCCACCACGAGTTCGGCATCCGCATGGGGCGACTTGTGCAATCCCTCTTCAGCGGCAACGAGGAGGGAGAGCGTCTGTGACCAGTCGCCTTGCTGCAGCGCTGCGTTTGCGCGCAGCAGGGCGATGCGGCCGTTCCAACGCAGTCCGATGGAAGGGATCTTGCGCAGCGTGTCGTCAACGTGGGCGATGGCCACCAATGCCGCTGCTGGCTGGTGCCGGTCGAGTTCGATTCGCGCGACCTTCTCCCATGTCGTGGCCATCTGATCGAAGTCGGGCGCGGCCGCGGCTGCGAAAAGGTCGAGCGCGCGATGAATTTCGGCCTCACCTTCGGCGATGTCACCGGCGTAGACCAGTGTCACGCCGTAATTGGAGTGCCCCAGCGCCGTTTCCGAATTGGTCTCACCCCAGATTGCGCGACTGAGGCGCAACGATTCCCGCAACGGCTCGCGCGCGCCTGCGTAGTCGCCGAGCATGCCGCGAAGCATGCCGACCGAATTGAGATCGTTGGCGACCTCCGGATGGGCGTCGCCATAGGCGAGCCGGTCGATGCGCAGGCTCTCTGCCGCCGCCTCGAGCGCGCCCGAGAAATCACGCTTCGTCATGAGCACGAACATGAGCGCATTGAGATGGTTCGAGATGCGCCAGTCATCCTTTGGCAACACCTTTGCGTCAATGGACAATGCGGCGCGAATGTGTGATTCGGCGGCACTCGTGTCCCCTGCACGGCGATAGGCGCGCGACAGACTCGCATGCATCGCGGCGACGTCTGCATGGACAGGTCCGAATTGTTGCTGCTTCTGCGCAAGGAGTTCCGTGTAGGTTTTCGTGGCGCCTGAGAAATCCTGCAATTCAAGCTGCACGTTGCCGACGTCGTCGAGCGCGCGCCCGAGTACGTCGACATCGCCGATGCTGCGCGCAAGATCGATGCCCGTGTTCGCATCGTCGAGCGCGCGTTGTCGGTCGTGCTGTTTGGTGGCGAGCAATGCAGAATCGAAACGCAGGTCTGCAGCGAGGCGCGGATGGTCGCCGGGGACGCGCGCGAGCAACCCGTCGATGAATGGCCGCGCCTCCTGGAATGCGCCGGCAAAGATCATCGATTGGGCAAGCTCGTGACCTGCCTCGATCGTCAGCGCATCGCGTTCGCCGAAATCGCGTTGCGATTGGGCGAAGTTCAATGCATGGATTTCGCGTGCCGGCGCAACTTGACCCTGCGCGCGCAAGATCGCGCCAAGCTGACCGACCAGCTCCGTGCGCACCTGCGGATTCATCCGTACGTCGGCCTTCGCGTTCGCCACGGCCTGGGTCACCACGTCGGTGATGCGCGGCGCACCGTCGCGGGGCCCGCTGGGTTCCGCTTCGGCAAAAGCCTTGAACATGAATTCGCGCATCGCATCCGCGCGTTGCGCGGCACGGTAAGCGACGCGCGCCTGCGCGAGCGCAAACCCGAGCGCGATCGCGCACACCAGCAGTACCGCGATTGCGACGATCACGCCGCCACGGTGGCGCGCGATGAATTTGCGCAGGCGATAAATCGACGACGGCGGATGCGCGGCGACCGGCCGGTTCGCCAGATAGCATTCGATGTCGTCCGCGAGGGCGCCCGCCGAAACATAGCGGGCATCGGGTTCGACGGCGGTCGCCTTGAGAACGATGTTGTCCAGATCGCCACGAAGTTCGCGCCGAAGTGCTGCGGGCGGCGCGGGCAACATGTCGTCAGGAAGGTCCGTCACACGGGAGGAGGGGGTGCGCAAGTCGCCATGTTCGCGGCGCCGTCCCGTGATCAACTCGTTCAGAAGCAGTCCGAGCGCATAGACGTCGGTGGCTGTGGTGATCTGGCCGCCACTGAATTGTTCGGGTGCCGCGTACGCGGGCGTCATCACCTTGTGTTGCGTCTGCGTGCCATCTTCGTCAGTGGACTGATCGAGCAACTTCGCGATGCCGAAATCGAGCAGCTTGACGATGCCTTCTGCGGTTACCAGAACGTTGGAAGGCTTGAGGTCACGGTGCACGATCAACGCGCGGTGAGCTGCTTCGACGGCACGGCACACGGAAACCATCAGGCGCAGGCGTGCCGGCAAATCGAGGGCGCTCTCGCGCGCGAAATCAAGAATGCTCT
>JBDSBK010000248.1:0-4746 GCA_039921645.1 Dokdonella sp. | reverse complement strand
CGGTCTCCACAGTGTTGTTCGCGCTGTGCGAAGGTTCAAAACCCCATTGCAGCCAATCCGCAGCAAAGGCATCGGCTGCGAACATCGATGCGCCTGCGATCAGGCAGGTGTGAAGGAGGGAGCGCATGCAGGGCATGTTGGTGTCCTCTGGAAGTTCGATGCGGCAGGGGGCGCATCGTTCGGGGCTTTGCATCGTACGCCAGCGGAGTTGCCGCAGCGACTGTGGATCGACGAACCCGTCTGGCAGATCACATTCACGGCGGCGTGCGCACCCGCGCGCGCCGCATCGAACCCGTACCTTCGCCCGCTCAATGCCGCGCGACTTCTTCGAATCCGTTCTGGAAAATCAGGTCGGTCAGTGGCAGCGCGAATTTCCACAGTTTCGAACTGTTGTCGGTGAGGTACAGGGCGCCATTGACCAGGATAACGCTCTGCCAATGCAGGCTGCCCACGTGCGGCGAGCTCCACAGGACGTCGCCGGTCAGCGGGTCGCGCGCGCTGACGCAGGTGCCGCCGCCGGTGCAGGCGCCGGCGTGGTAGAGCACGCCCTTGGCGACGACCGGTGAACTCGCCGCGTTCGCCGAGCCGGTCTTGGTCCAACGCATTGTCAGCATCGGCATCGAGTTCCCGTCCAGGCCAAGCTGAAGGCCCGACAGGCCGCTGCCGTTGCCGGCGAATACCCATGTCGAATGGTCGGAAGGATTCACCCACACGGCCGGCTGTTCGCGCATGCGGTCGCCGGGAAAGCCGTTGCCGCCCTGCGGCACGGCGATCAATTGCACCTCGCCGCCAATGTGCGCGGGGGCACCCTGACCACTCATGTCGTCGAGGTCGATCAGTCGCAACTGGCCGTCCTTGCCGGCCTGCATGCCCAGATGCGCCACTGCGCTGCCGGCCGGAACGGGAAGGATCGCCATCGATACCGAGCCGAGGTCGGTGTCGCCTTCTGCAGACTCTGGAAGTTCGACGGCGTATAGCTGTCGCGCGGCATGCCGGCGACAGCACCGGTGCCATCCGGCGCGAGCGCGAGCACGCTGTCGCCCCAGTTGAAGCCGCCCGTGTTCGCGTTGAACTGGCCGTTTCCGGTGGCGACGTAGACCCGATTGGTCGGCGCGTAGAAGGTCGCTCCGCCACGACCCCAGATGCCGCTCTGCTTGCCGGCACAATCGTCGGTGCCGGGCGTACCATTGAGGACGAAGTGGATCGACTTGTCGCTGCACATCACGTTGAAAACGTGCTGCGTGCCGTTCGCGAGGTTGATCGAGACCAGGTGCCCCTGGTAGTCGCCGCCGTCGCCGATGTAGCCGTCGACGACGACCACGAGATAGGTGCCGTCCGTCGCAGTCGCGACCGTAAGTCCCGACGCGCCTTTTTCCACGCTCGTTTTCACGCTGATCGTCTGTGGCCAGCCGCCGCTCGTGATCTCGGTGCCGTCGCCGATCTGGTATTTGTGCGCCTTGCCGTCGACGCCGTAGCTGTAGACGAACTGGGCGCCGGGATCGATCGTCGGCGACGCGGTCGTCGGTTGCGGTCCGGACGTCGTCCGGTGCCAGATCTCGCTGCCGTCGGCTGCGTCAATGGCCATCAGGCGGCCGTTCTTGCTGAGCAGGAACAACAGGTCCTTCACGCCGGAAGATGTCGAAACACCCGACTGGAACACGGGCGCGCTGTCGACCGAGCTGGCCAGCGTGGCACCGTTGGCGTAGATCGAGATCAGTTGCGTCACGTTGGAGGCACCGAGCAGCGCCTCGGCACTGTTGAAACCGCTGTGTGTCGCGTCGTAGCCGAACATGGGCCAGTTCGCCGCGGGTACGTCGATGGCGACCAGCAAGCCACCAGCAAGCAGGGAAAGGTAGAGCGGGCAGCTCATGCAACGCATGGATCTCACCTCGTGGCCGGCGCCGCGCCGCGGCGCTGCGCATAGGGAACAATCATCCTACGCTGAAGCGGCTGGCACCGACCGGCGCACACTGAGACGCCTGTCACGAGATGACTTTCGTAGCACGGTACAAACAAGGTTTGCGAAGTCGGCGTCTCGTGATCAGTGTGCGCGGCCGGTTCCTCGTTCTGTTTGCACTAGCCCAAGCATTCGCCGCGCACGCTGCGATCGTATGGGCCGACTTGAGTCTGGCGCAGTTCCAAAATGCGGGCACCACCTTCGCGCAGACGATTGCGATTCGCACACTGAACGATGGCAGCGATCGCGTCTTCATTGTCGAGCGCTGCAGTGATATCCGCATCATCAAGAACGGCGCGCTGCTGATGACGCCGTTTTCTCTCGATCGATGGGAGCTGCGGTGGTGAGCGGGGCGCCCTCGGGCTCGCGTTCGATCCGGCCTTCGCGAGCGATGGCAACTTCTGCGTGACCCGTACAGCGCCGTCCTCCGACCCGCAGATCGGCGCTTCGCATGATCAGGTTCTTGCGCGCTATAGCGGGACGCCGGCGAATGCAGACGCCGCCAATTCGACCGCAACGGTGATTCTTCGCATGCCGGACGGCGCCGACAACCACAACGGAGGTGACCTGCATCGCGCTGGCCAACCTGTATGTTGCCGACGGCGACGGACCCGTCTATCGCTTCAGTTCGGCCGACAGCATTTTCGCGAACGGCTTCGACTGATCGAAACGCGCGTCCGCTGCGGCTGGGCGCACGTTACTGCGCTGGCGTTTCTTTCAGCGCGATCGCGCTGATGCCGCTCTCGGTGAGCGAGCGCTTGGCGGCTTCGAGATCGCTCGCGCTCGCATACGGACCCACGCGCACGCGATGCCAGGTCTTGCCATTGATGGTGACCGGCTGCACCTGTGCGACGAAACCGGCGAGAGCGAGTTTCGCCTTGGCCTCGTCGGCCGCTTTCGGTTCGGGGTAGGAACCGGTCTGCAGCACGTAGCGGCCCGACGCAGCCGTGATCGCGGGGGTCGTCGAGTTGGCAGGTTGCGTCGCCGGATTCGTGCGTGCCTGCTGTTCTGCCTTGGCCTTGGCCGACAGTTCCGCATCCGGAATCACGACCTCCGCTTCCGGCAGCACCTGATAGAAGTCGTAGTTCTTCTTCGGCGGCTTCGCCTCCGCGACGGGCGCTTCGCTTTCGCGTGGTGCGGTTGCCTGCGGATTCGGCTGGGGCACATCCTTCTTGCGCAACAACGGCATCCAGTCCTTGACCAGTACCAGCATCATCAGGCCGACGCCGAGCAGAAGACCGATCAGCACCCACAGCCAGGCGGGTTTCTGCGCACCATTGCCGCCGCGGGTCGCCTGACGCCCGCTTTTCTTTGTCGCCATTACATGCTCTCCGGGGCGGATACGCCCAACAGATCGAGTCCGTTCGCCAACACCTGGCGCACGGCGGATGCCAAGGTGAGTCGCGCGTCGCGCAGATCGGCGTCGTCTACGATGAATTGATGCGTGTTGTAGTAGGCGTGGAACGCGCCGGCGAGTTCACGCAGATACGTCGTGATCAGGTGCGGCTCGAGATTCGCGCCCGCGGCTTCGACGACTTCCGCGTAGCGCGACAGTTCGACCATCAATGCCTGCTCGTGCTCGCTGTCGAGACGCGCGAGATGGACGAGGCCATTGTCGCGATTCCAGGCGAGACCGCGCTCGGCAAGCTGGCGCATCACGCTGGCGACGCGCGCATGCGCGTACTGGATGTAGTAGACCGGGTTGTCGTTGGTCTGCGCGCGCGCAAGATCGATGTCGAAGATCAGCTGCGAATCGGATTTGCGGGCAATCAGGAAATAGCGCGTCGCGTCGCGACCGACTTCGTCGATGAGATCGCGCAGCGTCACGTAACTGCCCGCGCGTTTGGACAGTTTCACTTCCTCGCCACCGCGCATGACGGTGACCATCTGGTGCAGCACGTATTCGGGATAGCCGACAGGAATGCCGGCATCCAGCGCCTGCAAGCCCGCTTTCACGCGCGCGAGCGAGCCGTGGTGGTCGGAGCCCAGTTCGGTGATCGCGCGCTCGTAACCTCGCTGCCACTTGCTGCGGTGGTAAGCGACATCCGGCAGGAAATACGTGAAAGAGCCGTCGGACTTGCGCATCACGCGGTCCTTGTCGTCGCCGAAGTCGGTGGAGCGCAGCCACAGGGCACCGCCTTCCTCGTAAGCGTGACCGTGCGCGACGAGTTCCTTCACCGTCTCATCGACCTTGCCGTCCGCGTACAACGAGGACTCGAGGAAATACGTATCGAACGCGACGCCGAATGCGCGCAGATCGAGGTCCTGTTCTCGCCGCAGGTAGGCGACGGCAAAAAGGCGAATCGCATCGAGATCGTCAGTGTCGCCAGCACCCACGATATCCACGCCGTCGCCATGCACGGACTCGCCGTCGAGATACGCGCGCGCGACGTCCTTGATGTAGTCGCCGCGATAACCGTCGGCAGGCCAGGTCGGCGCGTCCGGCTCGACGCCGCGCGCGCGCGCTTGTACGGAAAGTGCGAGGTTGTTGATCTGCGCACCGGCATCGTTGTAGTAGAACTCGCGTACGACGTTCCAGCCATTCGCATCGAGTACGCGCGCGATGCAGTCGCCGATCGCGGCCGCGCGGCCGTGGCCGACATGCAATGGACCGGTCGGATTCGCCGACACGAATTCGACGCCAGCGGTGCGGCCAGCGCCTGTGTTGCCGCGCCCAAACGACGCGCCACGTTCGAGCGCGTCGCGCACTTCACCCTGGTAGGCGGCGGGGCTGAGGAAAAAGTTGATGAAGCCCGGTCCTGCGATCTCGACTTTGATGATTCCTGCGT
>JBDSBK010000247.1:0-11464 GCA_039921645.1 Dokdonella sp. | reverse complement strand
CTCCGCCCGTGCCCCCTGTGCCCGCGCCCGCGATCGTGGAGAAACGCGGCAAGACCTGCGCAAACTGCGGCGCGCCGATGCATGGTCCGTTCTGCTACGCCTGTGGCCAGCCCGAGAAGGGCATGATTCGGCATCTGGCGAGCGTGATGGCCGATGTCGCCGATACCGTGTTCAACATCGATTCGCGCGTATTTCGCAGCATCGGTCCGCTGTATTTCCGGCCGGGTTATCTGACCGACGAATATTTCGCCGGCCGACGCACACGCTACGTGACGCCCTTTCGTTTGTTCTTCTTCCTGTGCGTGGTTTCCTTCTTCGCGATCCAGGCCAGCGTCAACTTCGATGGCCTCCAATTCAATCTCGGCGATAACGGCAAGGGCATCAGCAATGCGCAAAGCGTTGCCGATGTGGAGAAGCGCACCAAGAAGGCGTTGAGTGGCATCGAGACGGCGAAGTCCGCGCCCAGCATGCCCGCCGTCGCCAAGGCCTCCCTGGACAAGGCCGAAGAGGGCATTCGCAAGCAGTCCGAGGCGCGCCTCGCGTATCTGAAGGCGCGTGACGAGGCCAAAGCCAAGGGCGAGAAGCCGCCGCCGGATCCACAGGCCGATGATGAGGACGATGCGATTTCGTTCGAGGGCAAGCCGTGGGACCCCACCACACACCCGATCTCGATCGGATGGCTGCCCCTGTTCGCGAACACCAAGCTCAACGACGCCGTCGGCCATGCGAAGGAAAACCTGATTGCGGCTCGGCGCGATCCACGGCACCTGATTGCCAGCGTGTTCTCCGTGCTGCCGCAGACGTTGTTCGTGCTGATGCCCTTGTTCGCCGTGCTGTTGAAGATCGTGTACCTGTTCAAGCGACGGCTCTACATGGAGCACCTGATGGTCGCGCTGCACAGCCACGCATTCATCTTCATGTCGCTTTTGCTGCTCGCGATCATGCAATTGCTGATCGGCTGGGCGACAACGGAGCTGCCCTCGGTAATGCCGGTGTTGACGCTGCTGCGCGCATTGATGTGGACGTGGCTGCCGATCTATCTGTTCCTGATGGCCAAACGCGTCTATCGGCAGGGCTGGTTCATGACGACGCTGAAATTCGGCTTCGTCGGACTCTGTTATGTCGTGATGCTGAGTTTCGGCCTCGCAGGCGCGATCGTGGTCGGACTCGCGACCGGCTAGTCGCTCGCTGCGGCGACGCGGTTGCACGCACGAGGCATACGCGCGGCTCGACGCGCATCCCGCGTCCTTCATGGACGCGCGGTGCCGCGCGATGCGTGGGTATCCAGCATCACCACGTTGCGCGCTGACTTCGGCGCCAGGAAATCGCGCCAGGTGCGGGCGGAACGTTTCGGTCCGCCGCGCAAAGAACTTCCGCTCAGCGCGGGTCTGCCTGTGTTCGCTGCAATTGCGCGATGAAGGCATTGCGCTCTTGCGGCGTCATCGCGAGCAGGTGCGTGCGCAGCTCCGTGCGTTGTGCCGCCGACAGCGCTCGCAGATGGCGACGCAGCGCGTGTCGCTCCGGCGGACCCAGAGCGACCCACATCGCGCGCGTCGCAGCACGCTCGGCTGGGGGCAAGTCGGCCATGAAACGCTGCCAGCCCTGGTTGCGCTGCGCTGTTTCGGCGCCTGCCGCGAACGCCGCGCGCTCGCCCGGCGTCATCTTCTCGAAGCGCTCACGCAGGACTTGGCGTTGTTCCGGGGGCAATGCGCTGAAACGCTGGTAGGCGTCGCGCAGGTCCTGCTGTTGCTCCGGTGCCAGCTGGCTGAATTTCTCGTAGCGCGTGCCCAGCGCATCCCGCTGCTCCGTCGTCATAGTCGCCCAGCGCGACAGGCGCTGTTCGATCGCAGCGCGACGCGGCGGGGGAGCCTCCTGCCAGCGACGGGCGATCCGCCGCAGGCGCTGCTGCTGCCCCGGCGCCAATTGCGCCCACTGCGCGTGCAGCGGCGTCAACAGCTGTTGTTCCTGCGGATTCAGACTTGCCCATGCAATTGCCGACATGCGCGCTCCTTCTTTCACCGCGCTCGCGTCGTTGATGGATGATTGAGCAGGAGGCGCAGCATCTGCGTAGACCGGCACGCACGTTGCGAGCAACAGTGCCAGCCATCGCCGTGGCGACATCCGCGTTCCTGCAAAGAGATTCATGCGCACGAGGTCAGCCATTGCCGTCCTGCTGCTGGGCATCGAGCCAAGCGTAGAAATCGAGGTTTTCATACAGGTCGAGATTGTCGTCGCTCGCGAGCGCATCCGCGTCGCCGACCTGCTCGATGGCCTCCGGCACACTCAGGGAGGACAGCGCATGGCGCTGTCCAAGACCGAAAGCAAGCGCCAACGCCAGCGCAGCGCCTGCGAAGCCGGTGCCGATCATCCAGCCCGTCAGCGCCGGGCGACGCTGGGCGAGCGCGGCCTGGCGTGCGCGATTCAAGCGCGACAACGTCGCGGCATCGAGCGCGTCTGTGGATTCGTCGAGCAGCGCGACGGCGCGTTCGACCCAGGGTTCGTCCAACCGCGAGGGGTCATTCAACCGCGAGGGGTCATTCAACCGCGAGGGCCCGTTCAATCGCGATGGTTCGTTCGAACGATTGTTCATCGGTGCGCCTCCAGATACTTGCGCAGATTCGCCAGTGCACGAAACAAATGGGTCTTGACACTGCCTTCGCTGCAACGCATCGCCGCTGCCGTTGCGGCAACATCGAGCCCCTCCCACATGCGCAACAGGAACGCCTGACGCTGGCGCAATGGCAATGCACGCAACGCCAGCTCCAGTGCCCTTGACGCTTCGTCGTCAGCCAGACGCGCCAGCGGTCCGGGCTCGCCGAGGTCCGGCGCCGCCGCAATCGGGTCGTCACCGTCCTCGTCATCGCGCTCGAACCAGCCGAGCCAGCGGCCGCGCACGCGCTGGCGCCGATGCCAATCGTTGATGCGGCTGTCGAGCACGCGCCAGAACAGCGGCGACCACTCGCCCGCCGGGCGCGCGCTGTAGTGCCGCACAAAACCGAACATCGCGTCTTGCACGAGATCGAGGGCCTCCGCACGATTGCCGGTCGAGAACTCCGCCATGCGCAACGCGCGTCGCTCGGTTTCGCGCAGAAAGCGTTCGACCGCGTGGGATTCGTCGGCGGTCGCAGGCGCTGCGGGCATGCGGTCGAGTCCGTTCATGAAGCAGGATTGGGCAAGCATCATCCGTCCGCCTTTCGAGGGTCTTTCGCCTGTGAATAACGCGGCCGGCTGCGCGCGGTTGACGCGACACCCGCACTGGCATTGACGGAGCGAGTCGCTACACCTCTGTCAAGCACTTGTGCACAGACCGTGTCGACCGCCGCCGGCATGCTGCGGACGCAAAGAAATTTGCGTGACAGGCCTGTCATCTATTCTTTAACCTATTGAAAAACAATGTGTATTACAGATTGATTAAAGATTCGCCAACCCGTACGCCGCGGCCCAACGTAGCGCTCCGCGGACGCGTGAAATGAGCTTAGTCCACAGACTTATCCACAAACTCTGTGGATAAGCGTAAATCCTCAATTCCGAGAATCAGTTAACACATCTTCCTGAAGGTTTCGTCAGAAACGACGTGCAAGCGGCATCTGTCGCTGGGACCGCACCCGGCTACACTCGCCAGCGCGCGGATTTTGCGCCACCGAATGCCATGACTTCGATCCTCCGCGTCGCCCTGCCCGTCCCTCTCCATTCGCTGTTCGACTATCGCGTCGATAGCGACGTTGCGCCAGGCTGTCGGGTACTGGTTCCGTTCGGCCGGCGCCAGGTGGTGGGCGTTGCCATCGAACAGGTTGCGGTGTCGGACGTGCAAGACGACCGCCTCAAAGCCGTCGAGTGCGTGCTGGATGAGGCGCCGCTGCTGACCGCCGAGCTGATGACGACCCTGCGCTGGGCCGCCCGCTATTACCAACATCCGCTCGGCGAAGTGCTGCAGGCGGCGCTGCCAGTGGCCTTGCGTTCCGCGCGCGAACTGCCGGAAACCGGCATCGCTGCATTACGCCTGACCTCGTCCGGCGCGGCGGCGCGCGGCGAGTCGTTACACCGGCGCGGCAGGCGCCTCGACCTCCTTCTGGAGCTGCTTTCGCACGGACCCATGCCTTCCGCACAGCTCGCGGCTCAAGTCGGTTCCACCGCGACCGCGCGTACCGCGCTCTCACACGGATGGATCGAACGCGTACGCGTTGCGGCGAATGCGCTCGCGCCAGTGGGTGTCGCCGGGCCGACGCTCAACGATGAACAACGCGTCGCCGCCGATGCCGTCATCGCCAGTGGAGCCGGCTTTACCTCCTTTTTGCTCGATGGCGTGACCGGCAGTGGAAAGACCGAGGTCTATCTCGACATCATCCGCGACTGTCTTGCGCGCGGTCGCCAGGCGCTGGTACTGGTACCCGAGATCGCCTTGACGCCCCAGGCGTTGCGCCGCTTCCGCGAACGACTCGGCATCGAGGTGGCGGCACTGCATTCGGGTCTCGGAGAAACTGAGCGTGCGAGTGCGTGGCTTGCCGCCGCGCGTGGCGAGGCGCCGGTGATCCTCGGAACGCGCTCGGCGATCTTCGTGCCGCTGCTGAGGCCTGGCGTGCTCATCGTCGACGAGGAGCACGACGCGTCGTACAAGCAGCAGGAGGGATTCCGCTATCACGCGCGCGATCTCGCAGTGATGCGGGCGAAGGCGCTCGACATCCCGGTCGTGTTGGGTTCGGCAACGCCCTCGCTGGAAAGCCTCGCCAACGTCGCCACGGAACGTTATCGCCTGCTGCGCCTGACCCATCGCGCCGGCATGGCGCAACCGCCCGCACTGCACGTCGTCGACTTGCGACGGCAGCGGCTGCAGGAAGGCTTCGCGGCTTCGACGCTGCAAGCGATCGCGGCGTGCCTCGCGCGGGACGAGCAGGTGCTGGTCTTCCGCAATCGCCGCGGTTATTCGCCGGTGCTGCTCTGCCACGATTGCGCGTGGAGCGCACAGTGCCCGCATTGCGAACGCGCCATGACGTGGCACCGCGCGGCGGGCCGCCTGCGGTGCCACCATTGCGGCTTCGAGCAGAAGGTTCCGCGCGCATGTCCGTCCTGCGGAGGTCTTGCCCTGCATGCGGTCGGTGAAGGCACCGAACGCATCGAGGAAGCCTTGCGAGCGCATTTTCCGGAAGTGCCGATCGTGCGCGTCGATCGCGACACCACGCGCGGCAGGCGCGTGCGCGATGCGCTGTTCGACAGTCTGCCGGATGCCGGCGCACGCATCCTGATTGGCACCCAGATGCTGGCCAAAGGTCACGATCTGCCGCACTTGACCCTGGTCGTCGTGCTCGGCGTCGACGAAGGTTTGTACAGCGTCGATTTCCGCGCCAGCGAACGGCTCGGCCAGCTCGTCGTGCAGGTCGCCGGTCGCGCCGGTCGCGCCGAACGTCCCGGCAGCGTGATCCTGCAGACGCACGATCCCGCGCATCACCTGCTAGGCGTGTTATTGAACGGCGGTTATCGCGCGCTTGCGACGCAATTGCTGCAGGACAGGCGCGCAGCGGGTTTCCCGCCATTCGCGCAATTCGCGTTGCTGCGCGCGGAAGCCGGCGAGAAGGATCTGCTAAATGCATTCCTTACCGAGGCGATGCGCGCCGCAAGCGATCCGGCGGTCACTGCACATGGCCCTCTCGCCGCGCCGATGGCGCGGCGCGGCGGCATGTTTCGTGGCCAGGTGCTGATCGAATCGGCCGAGCGTTCCGCGATTCAGGCGTTTCTTCCCGATTGGCTGGAAACGCTGGCCGTGTTGCCCGGTGGGCGCAAGCTGCGCTGGTCGATCGATGTCGATCCCGTCGACCTTTATTGAGTCAGGTCCTCGAAACCGTCGAGGAAGATCAGATCGGGATTCACCACCACCGCAAGCGTATATGTGTTCATCGCACTGCAGGTATTGGCATCGACCGCACTGACGGTGAACGCGTAATTGCCTATCACGGTGGGCGTACCACTCAGCGTACCGTCCGCCGCGAGCGTCATCCCGGACGGCAATGCGCCGCTTGAAATGACATAGGCGAGGGTGCCGGTGCCGCCTGTCGCTGCGACGATTGCCAGATACGGCGAATGTACGGGCGCGTCTGCCAATGGGGCCGCACCGAACACGATAGCAGTCGGCTCCGCGACGGTTGCATTCGCCTGGGTCGTCAAACCGAAGTTATCGGTAACCGTTGCGGTGTAGGCACCGGCACTCAGGCCGGTGGCTGTCGCAGCGGTTCCGCCCGAGGGTGCCCACGCGTAGGTGAACGGCCCGAGGCCGCCGCTCGGCGTGACCGTGGCGGTGCCGTCGTTTCCGCCAATGCACGTCGTGTCGGTCACCGTCGTGGTAGCCGTCAACGGTGTATCCGTGGTGATGAAGGTGTAGATATCCGAGACTTCCGCCGCGGTCAGTGCGTGGCTGTAGACACGAAAGTCGGCCATGGCACCGCTGAGCCCAACATTGCTTCCATACCCTGCGACCTTGAATGGACCCGCTCCATTGATGCTGGGCGCGCCCGCCTGCGGCACCTGGATGGCGGGCATGCCGTCCTTGTAAGCGTTGATGACGTTGTTCGGCTGATCGTAGACGAAGGTGACCATGTGTGGCTCCAACGTCGCAGCTCCGGAAACGAGAACATCCGTGATCCCCGTGCCTCTCAATATCCAGTTGCCGGGGCCGGCAACGCCGTTGGTGAAACATCTGAACGAACCGGCCGACGTGTCGCCCATGATGTAGAACAGCGTGCTGCTCGACGGCACCCCAGACGTGAAAAACGAAATGGTCCATGAGGCCGGAAGATCGGTCGCCCAACCGGTGTTTACGTAATCGGTAGCGGCAACGACACCGGTTCCGTTCAGCGCGGTCGCGACGGGAGTGAAGACGTTGTTCTGCGTCAACGTGGTGCCCATGATGGTCGCGATGGCGGTTCCCGCCGGCGGCGCGGACGCGTGGTTGGTGACACTCGTACCCGTCTCGTCGAATGTGTAGTGGAGGATTTCCGGGACCGGAACTTGCGCGTCAACAGGCAGGCTCGCGAGCAACAGCATGCCGATGGCCAGCACCTGCGCTGCCGCCGAATGAACCCGCGTACGTTTGCGTGGTGTGAAAGGCGCGCCATATGCGTCGGCAATCGAGCATTCCGCGTTCTTATCGTTCATGTCATGCCCCTGCAGACTCAATTCGACAACTCAGCATTCAGGCCAATGCGTTGACATGCACTGCGCGATGAAAGCTCCCTGGGTCGAGCCTACGCCCGTGGCCCACAACCGTCCATCGCGCAGCGGCCATGCGCGGTGACGAACGCCGCGAAATCGTTGCGGACGCTCTTCGACGCCACATGCTCGATGGAGACGAATTTCGGCAACGCCTGCAATTCAGAGTTCGCCACGCATCACCTGTGCGATTCTTCGTGCCAGGTTCGACGGAGGTCATTGATGCCACGCCAATACAGCATGGGAGGACGCGCGACGCCGGGGGCTCCGGCGCAACCGTCGCGCGGCGGCCCGCGCGAAGCGCCGAATCCGCGGCCGGCGCCGAAGAATCTGCGCGAACGATTCCTCGCTCTGCGCAATCTTCCTCCGTTCGTGCGCGAGTTGTGGGCAACGAGTCCGCCGCTGCTCATCGCGGATCTCATGCTGCGCGCGGTGCGCGCCGTACTCCCGGTGGTGACCTTGCTGGTCGGCAAGCTGATCATCGACGAGGTCGTCCTGCTGCTGCGCGACGCCGGCACGAGCATCGCATTGGCCGACGCGCTCGCGAGTGGTCGGTTCAACCGACTCGGGCTTTTTCTGGGCGCCGAATTCGCGCTTGCGGTGCTGTCGGACCTGCTCGGTCGCGTGGTCTCGCTCGTCGATTCGCTGCTGTCCGAGAAATACACGAATACGACGAGCATCCGCTTGATGGAGCACGCTGCGACGCTGGATCTCGAGGATTTCGAGGATAGCGAGATGCAGGACCGGCTCGATCGCGCACGTCGGCAGACGATTGGCCGGAGTGCGCTGATGAGCCAGATGTTCGGCCAGGCGCAGGACATCATCACGGTCGTGAGTTTCGCAGCAGGTCTGATCGCCTATGCGCCGTGGCTGATCGGGTTGTTGCTGCTCGCGCTGGTGCCCGCATTTCTCGGCGAGGCGCATTTCAATGCGCAGAGTTACTCGCTGAATTTTGCGTGGACATCGGAGAGGCGCGTGCTCGACTACGTGCGCCTTACCGGAGCCAGTGTGGAGACGGCGAAGGAAGTGAAGATCTTCGGTCTGAACGGCTTCCTCATCGACCGCTATCGCGAACTGTCCGAGGGTTTCTACGCGGCGAACCGCGCGCTGGCGAAACGCCGAGCCCTCTGGGGCAGTCTGTTCGCCGCGCTCGGCACCATCGGTTACTACGTCGCGTACGCGTTGATCGCATGGCGCACGGTGCGCGGCGAATTCAGCATCGGCGACCTGACCTTTCTCTCCGGATCGTTTCGACGCCTGCGCAATCTGCTCGAGAATCTCTTGATCGGATTTTCGCAACTCGCCGGACAGGCCTTGTATCTGGATGATCTCTATTCGTTCTTCGAGACCCAGCCCGAGATCACCTCGCCGCCGAACGCACTGCCGTTCCCGCTGCCCGTGCGCGAGGGTTTCGTGTTCGACAATGTCGGCTTCCGCTATCCCGGTGCCGAGCGTTGGGCCGTGCAGAACCTCTCGTTCACGTTGCGCGCGGGCGAAGTGCTCGCGCTCGTCGGCGAGAACGGCGCCGGCAAGACGACGCTGGTGAAGTTGCTCGCGCGCCTGTACGAGCCCGATGAAGGGCGCATCCTGCTCGATGGACGCGATCTGCGCGAATACGACCTCGCGCAATTGCGCTCGCATGTCGGCGTGATTTTCCAGGACTTCGTGCGCTATGCATTCACCGCGGCGACGAATGTCGCGGTCGGGCGCATCGAAGCGATCGACGATCGCGAACGCATCGTGCACGCGGCCGAGCAGAGCCTCGCCGATTCGGTGATCCGGCGTCTGCCGCAAGGCTACGACCAGGTCATGGGCAAGCGGTTCCGCGATGGCATCGACCTGTCCGGCGGCGAATGGCAGAAGATCGCGCTTGCGCGCGCGTACATGCGCGATGCCGACGTGCTCATTCTCGACGAGCCGACCGCGGCGCTCGATGCACGTTCGGAGTTCCAGGTATTCGAGCGCTTCAAGGAATTGTCTGCCGGCAAGACTGCGGTGCTGATTTCGCACCGTTTCTCCACCGTACGCATGGCCGATCGCATTCTCGTGCTCGACGGCGGGCGCATCGAGGAGGTGGGTACGCACGAAGAGCTGCTTGCTTCAGGCAAGCGCTATGCCGAGCTGTTCGAGCTGCAGGCGGCGGGCTATCGCTGAGCAGGCGCGGTGCGCGCAGAAGGCCGCCGACCGACGCGGGATGCGTTGCCTGCGTGTCCTGATTGGCAGGGAAACGTCGTTCTTCTGAGCACCCCTCGTGCAGGAATCGCGTCATGTCCCCGGTGTCCCGCTGGTTTCGAGCTTGCGTTCCACTCATTCTTTTCACGCTGTGCTGTGCGCCCGCGATCGCCGGCACAACGGTCTGGACCTGGCCCGGGGCATCGCCCTGCAATACGACGCTGCAAGCGTGCATCGCCAACGCGTCCAGCGGCGAAATCGTCGAAGTCGCGAGCAACGGTCCGATCGCCGAATCGATCGAGATTTCGGGCAAAAGCCTGAACCTGCGTCCGGCCAGCGGATTCTCACCGTTATTCGCGGGCAGCCCATTCATCAATGCGATCAACGCGTTCGGTGGCGATACGCTGGTCGGTATCGTGATCGAGGGCATGAACGTTCGCGATGGGACGATTACCGCGTACCAGCACGGCAGCGGTCCCTTCTACGTGACCATCCGCGACAACCTCATCGAAGCGGACGGACTCGACGCCAACCGCACCGGCATCGCCATCCGGCCTTTCGGCAGCAGCCCCACAGGCGACGTGCATTTCACCGTCGCGGACAACGTGATCGATCTCGGTTTCCTTGAGGGCGACGACATCGCCGCCATCGGCGTCGACGACCTGCCCGGGCCGACCTTCGGCATCGTCGACGGCAACACGATCCAGGGCGGTGGAACGTGGAGCACGCTGGGCGCGATCCGCATGCGCAACGGCGCCGGCACGGCCGAGGTGGAGATGCGCTACAACCGCGTTGCGGCGAGCGGCTACAACGGCGGCATCGTGCTGGCGCAGGACGGTCCAGCCGGAACGTTCGATGCGCGCGTCGTCAACAATTTCGTGACCGGCACCATCGACATCACCGGCCCGCAGCCGGGCGCGATTTCGCTGCTCGCGACCGCCGGCAGCCTGCATGCCGCGGTGCTGAGCAACACGCTGGCGGGCAACGACACCGGCTTCATCGCGACGGCAAGCACTGGCGCGAGCCTCACGGGTGTACTCGCCAACACGCTCGTCGCCGACAACAGCGTGCACGGCGTGGTGATCGGGGCCGCCATTGCCGCCGGTTTCGCCAACGATCACAACCTGGTCTTCGGCAATGGCGCAAACGACTTCGCCGCCGGACCCGGCACCGTCGTCACCGACCCGCTGTTCGTGGGCGCTGGCAACTTCCATCCCCGAGCAAACTCGCCGGCACGCGATGCCGGCAATACGATATGGACAACGGACATCCCGACGGACCTCGATGGGGCGCCGAGGGTGATCGGGACGGCGGTGGATATCGGCGCATGGGAGCTCGCCGATTCGATCTTCGCCGATGGATTCGACGGCACCTGACCGGAAAGCAAAACGGCCCCACGAAGGGGCCGTAGTTTGTTGCGGGTTACGAGGTCGAATCAGGCGACGAACATCGCACGCATCTTCTTCATCGCGTTCGCTTCGATCTGGCGGATGCGTTCGGCAGAGACGCCATACTCATCGGCAAGTTCCTGCAACGTTGCCTTCGCGTCCTCCTTGAGCCAGCGACGCTGGATGATGTCGCGCGACCGCTCGTCGAGCTTCACCAGACCGCGATGCAGCGTGTCGAGGCTCGATTCGTCTTCCGACTGCGTTTCGACCTTGCCGTACGGATCCGCGTCGTGATCGATGAGGAATGCAGCCGGTGATGGCCGCTCGTCCTCGTCCGCATCGACGGGCGTATCGAACGCGACATCGCGACCGTTGAGACGCGCTTCCATTTCCAGCACGGTCGCAGCAGGCACATTGAGCTCGCGCGCGACGGTGTTGACCTCCTCGTTGTTCATCCAACCGAGGCGCTTCTTCGATTTGCGCAGATTGAAGAACAGTTTGCGCTGCGCCTTCGTCGTTGCAACCTTGACGATGCGCCAGTTGCGCAGGATGAACTCGTGCATCTCGGCGCGGATCCAGTGCACGGCAAACGACACCAGTCGCACGCCATGGTCCGGATCGAAGCGCTTCACGGCCTTCATCAGGCCGATATTGCCTTCCTGAATCAGATCGCCGACCTGCAGGCCGTAGCCGGAATAGCCGCGCGC
>JBDSBK010000246.1:0-5321 GCA_039921645.1 Dokdonella sp. | reverse complement strand
GGGCGCACGCAACGGCGCCCTGGTTGACTCACCTCCCTGAGTGCAACCCCGGAAGTCCGATCCTCCCCAGATCGGTTTCCAACCCCGCCCCGAGGGTCCCCCCTGGCCCTCGGGGCATCTTTTTTTTCGGCCTGTGCGTTTTCGCGCAGCTGCGCTGCAAAAGTCGCCGAACCACTCAGACGTTGCGTAGCGCAGCCAGCAACGCGGTGCGCGGCAATTTGCCCGTCTCGTTGCGCGGCAGCGCATCCACCTTGCGCAACGGGCGCGGCAGGAACGCAGGGTCGATCGCGTTGCGCAGGTCTTTCAGCAACAGCGCTTCGCTGCGCTCGGGCGCGACCACCAGCGCCGCGATACGGCATACGCCGGCGCAGTCGCGCTCATCGAGCTGGAACACGACCGCGTCCTGCACGCCCGACAGGGAGAGCACGCGGCGGGTCAGGTCCGCGAGCGAGGCACGCTTGCCGGCAATTTCGACGAGATCGGCATGCCGACCGCACAACCTGAAACGACGCCGCGGCAGCAGCTCGATGAGATCCGGCAGCATCACCGGCGCTTCGAAATACGCCGCGTCGACGAGGGTGCCGTCAGGCTGGGGACGCAATTCGATCGCATCGCGCAAGCGCCAGTCGGGTTCGCTCGCGGTGCGCCGCTGCGCGATGACACAGGTTTCTGTAGAACCGAACAATTCGAGGACGGGCGCGCCATAACGAGCCTCGGCTTCTGCAGCCAGCTCCTGCGACAGAGGCGCGGTCGCCGAAGTAATGGCGGCAAGTCGCGGCAGGGGCGCCGGATCACGCAGCAGCGCACGCAGGTGCACCGGTGTCGTGACCAGCACGCGCGGTTCCGGCACCTGTGCAAGCGCGGCAGCGACGTCGGCGGGAAACAGAGGGCGTCCGCTATGCAATGCGAACGGCCCGAGCATGGGCAGAAGGATCGACAACTCGATGCCGTACATATGCTGTGGCGGGACTGTCGCCACGATGTGCCCGAACGAACCGGGTGCAAGTTCCAGCACCTGCGTCAGTGCCGCTGCATTCGCCGCGTTGCTGGCGTGGAGCGCAGCCCACGTCTTCGGGTTCGGTTTAGGCTGACCCGTACTGCCCGAAGTGAAACCGATAACAACGATCTGATCTGCAGCGACCGATGGAATCTCGCTGCTGCGCTCGCCATTGTCGAGCGTGGGCATGCGTACATATCGATGTCCAGGCTGCACCCGACTGCAGTCGCTGAGCGCGTAGCTGCCCGGATAGGCGGCCAAGGTCTCGTCGACCGCCTGTGCGACGCGTGAAGAGGGCAGCAGATTGGTCTGGCCACGACATGCGACTGCGCAGAACGCGACCAGGAACGCGTAGCGATCCTCGCAAAGATTGATCGCATCGCGCCCGGGCGGCAACGCGGCAGCCACGCTCGCGACATCGCCGAGGAATTCGGCAAGCCCTACAGCGCGACCGTCATGCCAGGCGAAGACGTGCCCTGGCTCGGCATAGGCGACTAACGGCAGCACGTACGACGGATCGCGCGCAGGGCCTTCAACTACGGCAGACACTTCCCCTCTCCCCTCAGAAACGAACAGCTTCCCCGCTGATAGCGTCGCGGATTGGCGTCGGCCGCTCAAGCCCCCCGAGTGGGCCGTTCAGGATGGCTGCCAGATCGTCGCCAAAAGCGGCGTGCACGGCTGCCACGGTGAGGGCCGGTGGTTCGCCGTGGCGATTGGCGCTGGTCGAGACCACGGCGCCACCGAATGCGCGGCACAGCGCTGCTGCCGGCGCATGCTCGGTGACGCGCAGTGCGATCCCGTCATGCTTGCCGGCAATCCACGTCGGAACTCCTGACGCGCGCGGAAAGATCCACGTGTGCGGACCGGGCCAGCTTGCGTGCGCGCGCGCGAGTGCGGTCGCCGGCATCGCGGCGAGGTCGATGAACGACGCCACCTGCTCGAATGACGCCGCGATCAGCAGCACGCCCTGGCTCACCGGACGCTGCTTCAGCGCGAACAGCCGCGCGCACGACTTCTCGTTGAGCGGATCGCAGCCGAGGCCGTAGACCGCCTCGGTTGGATATGCGATCACGCCGCCGGCGCGAAGCGCATCAACGGCTGCGGCGAGATCGGGGTTCATCAGATCGAACCGGGCTTGTTCGGCAACCAGGCGTGCCAACGATCAAGCCGCGGCTTTCTTGGCCGCGACTTTTTTCACGGCAGCTTTCTTCGCCGCCGATTTCTTTGCCGCGCTTTTCTTCTTTGCCGCTTTCTTGGCCGGAGCCTTTTTTGCCGCGGCTTTCTTGGGCGCGTCCGCGTCGACAACGACTTTCTTCGCTGCCGCCTTCTTCGCCGGTGCGTTCTTGCCCTTGCCCTTGCCGAAACGCCCGCCACCACGCTTGGGTCGGAACGGCGCAGCGGCAATCAGCTCTGCGCATTCCACTTCGGTCAGTTCGGAAGGCTCCTTGTCCTTGGGGATTTTCGCGTTCTTTTCACCATCGGTGATGTACGGGCCGTAGCGGCCGTTGAGCACCTGGATACCGTTGCCGAAGTCCTTGATGATGCGATTGGCGGCCGCTTCCGCCTTCGCCCGGATCAGTTCGATCGCACGCGCCAGTTCGATCGTGTACGGATCGTCCTCGGGCTGCAGCGACGCATAGGTCGTGCCGTGCTTCACGAACGGACCAAAGCGGCCGACCCCGACCGTGATGTCCTCGCCGTCCTCGCCGGTGCCGAGGTTGCGCGGCAGCTTGAACAGCTCCAGCGCCTCCGGCAGGGTGATCGTGTGCATGCTCTGGCCGGTGCGCAGGCTCGCGAACTTCGGCTTGTCCTCGTCGTCCTTGGTGCCGATTTGCGCGAACGGCCCATAGCGACCGAGGCGCACCTGCACCGGCTTGCCGGTCTTCGGATCGATGCCCAGCTCGCGTGCGCCGGTGGCTTCGGAACGATCGACGGTTTCGTTCTTGTCGTCGACCTGGGCCTTGAACGGCTTCCAGAATTTCTGCAGCAGCGGAACCCAGTCTTCCTCGCCGCGACTGACCGCGTCGAGTTCGTCCTCGAGCTTCGCGGTGAAGTCGTAGTCGACGTACTGCGCGAAATGTCCGGCGAGAAACTTCGCCACGGCGCGACCGACATCGGTTGGCTTGAAGCGACGCGCATCGAGGATCACGTATTCGCGGTTGAGCAACACCTGGATGATGCTCGCGTAGGTCGACGGGCGCCCGATTCCGTATTCCTCGAGTGCCTTGACCAGGCTCGCTTCGGAAAAGCGCGGCGGTGGTTCGGTGAAGTGCTGGTCGGCCGATATTTCGCGCAGCGGCACGGCTTCGCCGACTTTCATCGCCGGCAGCTTGCGACCTTCGTCCTCGTCTTCGGCAGCCTTCTGATCGCGGCCTTCTTCGTAGACAGCGAGAAAGCCCGGATCCACGACGGTGGTACCGCTGGCGCGGAAAGCGTTCCGTGCCGTCGCGGATGCAGACGTATCTGAATCCTCATTCCATTCGGTGGCACACACCAGGTCAACCGACACCGTGTTCAAGGTCGCGTACTGCATCTGGCTCGCGACCGCGCGTTTCCAGATCAGTTCGTACAGCTTGCGGTGTTCGTCGCCGAGATAGGCCGCGATGTCCTTCGGCCTATGCCACGCCGTGGTCGGGCGGATCGCCTCATGCGCTTCCTGCGCGTTCTTCGACTTGTTCTTGTAGACGTTCGGCTGCTCCGGCAACGCACGCGGGCCGAAATCGCGACCGATCAATTCGCGCAGCTCGCTGACGGCGTCATCGGACAGCGATACCGCGTCGGTACGCATATACGTGATCAAGCCGACCACGCCTTCATCGCCGATCGCCACGCCTTCGTACAATTGCTGCGCGATCTTCATCGTGCGGCTCGTGGTGAAGCCGAGCTTGCGCGCGGCCTCCTGCTGCAACGTCGAGGTTGTGAACGGCGGCGATGGACGCCGCTTGCGCTCTTTCGATTGCACTTCGCTGACGACGAGACGACCCGCGGCCGCCTTCTTCAACGCATCGCGTGCCGCATGCGCGGTTTCGCCATCGACGATGTCGAATTGTTCGAATTTCTTGCCGTCGAGTTTGAGCAGGCGAGCCTTGAACGCCTGGTCCGGATGCGCGCAATCGGCCTCGATCGTCCAGTATTCGCGTGCCTTGAACGCCTCGATCTCTTCCTCTCGCTCGGCGATCATGCGCAACGCAGGTGATTGCACGCGTCCCGCGGAAAGACCGCGCTGCACCTTGCGCCACAGCACCGGGGACAGGTTGAAGCCCACCAGGTAATCGAGCGCACGGCGCGCCTGTTGTGCGTTGACGAGGTCCATCGACAGCGCACGCGGATTCGCGACGGCCTCCTTGATCGCCTTCGGCGTGATCTCGGAGAACACGACGCGGTGCACAGTACGGCCTTCGAGCAAGCCGCGTTCCTTGAGAATCTCGGCGATGTGCCAGGAAATCGCCTCGCCCTCGCGATCCAAGTCGGTCGCAAGATAAAGGGATTCGGCCACCTTCGCGGCCTTGGCGATCGCTTCGACGTGTTTCTCGTTGCGCTCGATGACCTCGTAGTTCATCGCGAAGTTGCGGTCGGTCGCGACAGCGCCTTCCTTGGGCACCAGGTCGCGCACATGGCCGTAGGACGCCAGCACATGGAAATCCTTGCCGAGGTATTTGTTGATCGTCTTCGCCTTGGCGGGCGATTCCACGATCAGGAGATTCTTTGCCATTTTTTTCCTTGGCCAGCCGGATGCCGGACGGCGCTGAAGCCGCGCGGATCATCGATGAGCGCGATAAAAACGATGGGACGGGCGCGACGCGCTCTTTTTAGTGGAAACACGCCGGACGGCGCACTGTCAAGCGAGCTGTGCACCATGCGACCCAACGGCCAGGGGTGGATGGCGGTTTGTCTGCAAGCTGCAACCGAATGATTTAATTGCTTTTTTCAGGGCGATCCGCGGTGAAATTGCCCGTCTAAACAGCGTCGACGAAACAGCGCGCGTACCCGCCGCCGCGTGCCGCGACAACCTCGCCCTCGAGTTCGAGCATCAGCAGCATCGAGGAAAGCACGGCGATTTCCAGGCCACTGCGTTGCGCCAGTTGGTCGATGCCCACCGTGTCATACCCCAACGCGGCGAACAGTTTCTTGTAGTCGGGGTCGGCCGCGCGCGTCGACCCCGATGGTCGCGATCGTGCCGGTAATGACGCAGATGCTCGGTCGGCACCGGGACTGTCCGGCACTTGCAGGCGATCCCGCAGAGACGCACCCATACCCTGCGCGAGCACTGCGAGTTCGCCGACGACCTCCTCAGCCGTTTCGACCAGCTTCGCTCCGTCGCGGA
>JBDSBK010000245.1:0-9872 GCA_039921645.1 Dokdonella sp. | reverse complement strand
TCACGCAAGGCAGGCGGCTGGTCCTCGTCGGTTTTTCGCAGGGTGGCATGCTCGCGATGGACTACACGCTGCACGACGGGTGCCCCGATGCGCTCGTGCTGCTGTCCTCCTCGCGCATCGCTTTTTCCGACTGGGAACCGCGCCTGCGACGCCTGGCCGGCTTGCCGGTGCTCGTCGCGCACGGGCACGCGGACGCCGAATTGGCCTTTGCCGCCGGCGAAAACCTGCGTGATGCGGCAATTGCCGGCGGCGCCGTCGTCAGCTGGGTGCCCTTTGACGGAGGCCACGAAATACCGCTGGTGGTCTGGCGCTCGCTGCGCCAGTTTCTTCGTACTGCCGCTGGCGCTTTATAGTACGCATTCGGTGACCACCCTCCACGGAACACGGGAATGACCACAGCTTCATCCTTGCCAGCGATCGACCCGCAGGTGTTTCGCGGCGTCATGGGGCGATTTGCGACCGGCGTCACCGTGGTGAGCTTCGTTCGCGACGGCGAGCCGGCCGGAATGACCGTGAACGCGTTCATGTCGGTATCGCTGGATCCGCCGCTCGTGCTGGTTTCGGTGCGCCGTCAATCGAGTTTCACCACGCATGTCGAGGTCGGCACGCGCTATGGCGTGAACGTGCTGTCCGAGGCGCAGGAACATCTGGCGCCGCATTTCGCGGGTCGTCCCAGCGAAGGCGTCGTCGTGCCTTTCAGCGACCATCAGGGAACACCGCTGATCGAGGGCAGCCTTGCGCATGTAATCGCGCGCGTCGTCGATGTGCATGAGGCGGGCGACCATCTGCTCTACATCGCGGCGATCGAGCACCTGTGGCATGGACCCGAAGTGCGCCCGTTGATTTTCTTCAGCGGAAAATTCAAGCAGATCCATGCGCACGAACCCACCGTGCAGTGGAACGCCGTGGACGGTTGGTAGACCCGTGATCCACACTCACGCGAACGCGTCATCGAAGGAAACGCCCATGCTGCAGCGTGCCAGCGACCATGAGCGCTCGGTCCGGGACCAGCTGGTGGCGAGCGCGCACGCACTTCGCCCTCTGCTGCAGAGGAACGCCGCGCAGACCGACAAGGACCGTCGCGTCGTCGAGGAAAACATCACGGCGATGAGGGAAGCCGGTCTGTTCCGCCTGATGGTGCCCAAGCGCTATGGCGGTTACCAGGTCAGCATGCGCACGAATCTCGACGTGATCACGATCATTGCCGAAGGGTGTGGCGCCTCAGCGTGGGTTCTCAACCTGATCAACAACTGCGCGTGGTTCATCGGCCTGATGCCGACGCGTACGCAGGACGAAATTTTCGGGGCCGATCCGGACGCGCGCACGGCGGGTGTGTTCGCGCCGAGCGCGCAGACCCGCCGCGTCGACGGCGGCCTCGTGGTCTCGGGCAAGTGGTTCTGGGCCTCAGGATCGCTGCACGCCAACTGGGGCATGCTCGGCGTGCTGGAGCATGACGCGAGGGGCACGGTGGTCGACCAGTATCTCGGCTTCGTGCCGATGAGCGAACTGACCATCGAGTACACGTGGTACGCGTCGGGCATGCGCGGCACCGGCAGCAACTGCCTGATCGCCGAGGAGGTCTTCATCCCCGATCATCGCCTGATGTCGCTGCCCGGAGCGGTCAGCGGCAAGTACCTGACCGAGCACAAGGACGAAGTCCTGTATCGCTCCGCGTTCATTCCGGTGGTCGCGCTCGCGTTGGCGGGCCCGCAGCTGGGGCTCGCGCGAACGGCGCTCGAGCACACGGTCGAGATGGCGACCAAGCGCAACATTCCCTACACGATTTACGAGAAGCAGGCTGATTCTCCCGCGTTCCAGTTGCAGATCGCCGAAGCGGCGATGAAGATCGATACCGCGCACCTGCATGCGTATCGCGCCGCCGACGACATCGACGCCGCTGCCGCGCGCGGCGAATATCTCGAGTTCAAGACGCGCGCGCGCGTGCGCGCCGATGCGGGCTACATCGCCAAGACGGTGACCGAGGCGATCAATACGCTGATTTCCGCACACGGTGCCGGTTCGTTCGCCGAATCCAATCCGCTGCAACGGATCTGGCGCGATTCAAATACCGCTGCCCGCCACGCATTCGTGCTGCCACCCGTGTGCGAAGAGCTTTACGGGCAGGTGCTACTGGGCGTCGAGAAGAACATCACGCCGCTGATTTGATTGGCTGCGCACGCGCTTCAACGCAGTCCGAACGCAAGCGGTTATGCCATCGCACGACGCCGATCAAGGGAGCTTCGTTGGACGCTTCATCCGCCATTGAATCGCCGATCTGGGCAAGCGCGCTGCCCTGGCCCAGGAACGCCGCAGGCGAACTGCTGGTCGGCGGCAAGCCGCTCACCGACACCGTCGCCGCCATCGGTGCAACGCCTTGCTATGTGTACGACCGCACACGTCTCGACGCGCGCGCGAAACAGTTGCGCGCATCGTTGCCGGCCGAAATCCTGCTGCACTATGCGATCAAGGCGAATCCGATGCCCGCACTCGTCTGCCACATGGCAGGCCTTGTCGACGGCCTCGATGTCGCCTCGCGCGGGGAACTGCGCAACGCGCTCGACAGCGGCCTGTCGCCGCAGCACATCAGCTTCGCGGGACCCGGCAAGTCGGACGTCGAACTGCAACAGGCGCACGCTGCCGGGATCCTCGTCAACCTCGAATCCTTCCGGGAGATCGGCGTGCTTGCACGCGCGAGCGAGCGCAATGGTGTGGCCGCGCGCGTCGCCGTGCGCGTGAACCTGCCGTTCGAGCTGCGCGCGTCCGGCATGAAGATGAGCGGTGGCGCGCGCCCGTTCGGCATCGACGCGGAACAGGTGCCGCAGATGCTGCGCGAGATCGCCGCAGCCGGACTCGCGTTCGAGGGTTTCCACTTGTTTGCCGGCTCGCAGAACCTGCGCGCTGCCGCAGTGGCCGAAGCGCAATGGCGCAGCTACGAGCTGGTGCTCGGCTGGCTGGATCAGGTTCCGGCGTCGCCAAGACTGCTCAACCTCGGCGGCGGCTTCGGCATTCCCTACACGCCGAACGAAACGCCACTCGACCTCGCGCCGATTGCCGAGAAGCTGCACCTCCTTGTCGAGCGCGCGCGCACCGATATGCCGGGCGCGCGGCTGGCAATCGAACTCGGCCGCTATCTCGTGGGCGAAGCAGGGCTGTATGTCGCGCGCGTGATCGATCGCAAGATCTCGCGCGACCAGGTCTTCCTCGTCGTCGATGGCGGCATGCACCAGCATCTCGCGGCGTCGGGCAACTTCGGCCAGGTGATGCGGCGCAACTATCCGGTCGAGGTCAACCGGCAAGACGCCGGCCGCGAGATCGCCAGCGTGGTCGGCCCGCTTTGCACGCCGCTCGACCTGCTTGCTGATCGTGCCGAGCTTGCCATTGCGCGACCCGGTGACCTCGTTGTGATATTCCAGTCCGGCGCCTACGGGCGCAGCGCGAGCCCGCGCGAATTTCTCGGCCACCCGGACGTCATCGAAGCGCTGGTGTAGGCGCGCTGCCTTTGTGGGAGTGGCATTGGCGGCGAGGTTTGCACTGCGGTGTCGTTCACGAAACACCAAGCATCGCGGCTGAAGCCGCTCCCACGAAAAACACGATCGCGCACGTCGCGATCGCCGCGCGTGCTTTACTTATCCTCAGCCGGCAATACGCGACCTTCGGCTTCCGCCTGCAGTGCGGCGCGGCGGATCTTGCCGGTGTTGGTTTTCGGCAGCGACGCGCGAAACTCGATGAGTCGCGGCACCATGAAATCCTCCAACCGCTCCACGCAATGCGCAATGATGTCGCGCGCCTGCAGCTCGCTTCCCGCAGCGATGACGACGATGGCTTTCAGTGCGCGTCCCACCACGTCGTCCGGCACACCGACGACTGCGGCTTGCTGGATGCCCGGCAACGCATACAGCACATTCTCGATTTCCTTGGGGCTGACCTTCTCGCCGCGCGACTTGATGATGTCGTCCTTGCGCCCGACGAAATAGAAGTAACCCTCGACGTCCATGCGGAACAGGTCGCCGCTGTGCAGGACCTTTTCCCACGCATAACGACCCGGCTTGAGCGCTTTCGCGGTGGCTTCCTCGTTGCGCCAATACCCCTGCATCACATGGCCACCGCGCACGACGAGTTCGCCGACGACCTCCGGCGCGACCCGCCGTCCGGCTTCGTCGGCAACCCAGACTTCGGTACCCGGTATCGCGATGCCGACGCTGTCCGGTCGAGTTGCCAGCTGCTCCGGCGGCAGATAGGTGCACCGCTTCGATTCGGTCATGCCGTACATCGAGAACACGCGCGCCTGCGGAAACAACGCCTGCAGCTTGTGAATATGCGCCGGCGGCAGCGCCGCCGCGGTATTGGTCAGATAGCGCACGCTCAGCGCCCAGGCCGGATCGAAATTGCGCAACTGCACGATCAGCGCCGCCATCGTGGGCACCAGGGGGAACCCGGTGACTCTTTCGCTGGCCATCAGGGGCAGGACTTTCTGCGGGAACGCGAACGAGCGTTCCAGCACGAGGGTCGCTCCGACCTTTACGCACATCAGCAACTGGTACAGGCCGTAGTCGAACGCAAGCGGCAACACGCTGAGCACGACATCGTCGGCGCGGGATTCCAGATACGTCGTGATCGACGTCGCCGCATGCGCGATGTTCTTGTGCGTCATCATGACGCCCTTGGGTTGTCCGGTGGAGCCCGAGGTGTAGACGAGCATGGCCAGATCGATGTCGATGCCGCGCGGCGGCGCGGGCAGACGCGCGGGCGCAGCACGCAAGAACGCGTCGTAGTCGAGGACGTTTTCGGCCCCATCTCCACCACCGACAACCACGATCGTGCGCACGCTCGCCGCCTGAGTAGCCGCCTGCAGCACCTGCGGCAGCAACGAAGTCTGCGTGAGCAGAACCGACGCCTCGCAATTGTTGAGCACGTAGGCGAGCTTGTCGGCCTTCGTGCTCGGGTTGATGACGCTGAACACGCCACCCGCACGCAACGTGCCGAAGATACCGACAGCGGTCTCGACGCGATTGTCGAGAAACAGCACGCAGCGTTCGCCATTGGCAAATGCGGCGTTGTGGACCAGGGCTGAGGCGAAACGCTCGGCGGCGGCTTCGAATTCCAGGTAGCTCGTGCGCGAATCCCGGGTAACGAGTGCCGTGCGTGCGCCATCGCGTTGGGCGGCGCGACGCAGCCAAGTCTCGCAGCGCATCACCCCGCCATTCCCGCTTCGGCGCGCTTGGCTTCGATGTAGCGGACCAGGCGGGCGACACCATCGATATTCTCGGGTATCACGTCTTCGTCATCGACGACGATGCGAAATTCCTGCTCCAGCCATGTCACGAGAGACAGCACGCCTATCGAGTCCAGCACGCCCGCATCGAACAGGCTCCGATCGGCTGTCAGCTCGCCGTTGCCGGTGGGAGACGGGAACGTGTCGCGGATGAAGGCGCGCACACGGCTCTCGATGGTTTCCATGCGGAGTTTGCTCGGATCGAAAAGTGGAGGAGACATCGCGCGCCCTGGGCGCACAGCGGGATGCAAGTTTGCCAGATGGCGCCGGCATGAGCATTGCGCAAGGCACGTTCCCGCGCGAAATACGCGGCGACACAGCCCGCCAGAGATCTTCCGCCGCGACCGTTGCAATTTCCGAGGGGTTCTCGCAGGCGCGATTGAACGGCGTCGCCTGCCCTGCCTCGCGCAGCTCAGCGCGCGCCGCGTCCGAACAGTACAACCTCGACGGTCTGCACAAGGATCATCATGTCCAGCACGAGATTGTGGTTCTTCACGTAGAACAGATCGTACTTGAGCTTCTCGAACGCATCCTGTTCGGAGGCGCCATAGGGATAATTGAGCTGGGCCCAGCCGGTCAGTCCCGGCTTCACGCTGTGGCGGATGCGGTAGAAGCGGATCTTCTTGCTCAGGTCCGCGACGAAGGCCGGGCGCTCCGGGCGCGGCCCGATGAAACTCATGTCACCGCGCAACACGTTCCATAGCTGCGGCAATTCGTCCAGGCGCGTCTTGCGAATGAACCGGCCGACGCGGGTGACGCGATCGTCGTCCTTGGTCGCCCAGCGCGCGACGCCGTCCTTTTCCGCATCCGTGCGCATGCTGCGGAACTTTGTCAGACGGAACAGTTTTTCCTGCTCGCCGACGCGCTCCTGCCGGTACAGCACGGGCGCAGCAGGACCGGATTCGATCATGACCGCGGCCGCGGTCAGCAGCATCAGTGGCCATGTGAGCAGCAATACCATCGCGGCCGCGACGACGTCGAACGTGCGCTTCGTGACGCGGCGCAACGGACTCGCGTCGAAGCCACCCGAAAACAGCAGCCACGACGGATCGGTGAGGGACAACTGCACGCGTCCCGCTTCACGCTCGAAAAAACTCGACAACATCGTGATCGCGATTCCCACCTGCCTGCAATCGAGCAATTCGTCCATCGGCAGTATTCCGCGGCGGTCGTCCGGCCCGACCACGATCTCGTTGATTTCCAGACGCTCGGCACACGCGCGCACGCCGTCCGGCGCGGCGACCAGCAGGTTCTCGGCGACCTCCGGTGTTTCGCCTTCCAACGGGACAAAGCCGACGATCGTGAAACCACGCCGGTCGACGCGGCGGCGCATCTTTTCCACGATCGTCGCGGCCCGTCGACCGCAGCCGAGCACCAGCACGCGCCGCTTGAGTGCGTCGACATCGATGAGGCGCAGGAAGATCACGCGGAACACGCCCACCAGCGGAAACGCGATGAGCAAGGCCATGCCGAGCGCGGCGCGGCCGACATCGAGGCTCGGCATCATGTAGTACAGCAACGCAGCGCCGACCCAACCCAGCGCAAAACCAATCAACTGCCGCACCAGCAGCCCGCGCCAACGCTCGCGTATGCGCGGCTGATACAAGCCGAGGGCAGCCAGCGCGCCGACCACCGTCACGCCAAATACCAGCGCGCGCAGGAACAGGTACGACGAGTGCATCGCCATATGGTCGGGCTTGTTCCAGTAGCGAAGATGCGTTGCGAACATCAGCGACAGCGCGAGCATCACCGCCTCGCACAAGGCGAGCAGAAGCAACCAGCGCATGGACTGTTTACGCAGGATCCGCAGCATTCACTTCACTCCTGTCTCATCGATACGCGGAACTTGCCGATGGTCGGCCCCGACCCGGCAGCACGAGGCACACTGCCAAGTCCGTGCAAAACGCACGCCAAAGCCCTGACTCGAGAGCCCGACCGGATAGCCTGGATTAGCCCCTTGCCGGCGCCCGACTCCGGGACCGGCTGCGCCGCGACCGCCGCATGCAACTGCCGCGCATGCCGCCGACGGTCTATCATCCTCGCAATCGCCGATGACGACCGCAAGTCGGCAATCCCTGGCTCGCCCATTTACGCAGGAACGCCCATGTGTGGAATTGTTGCCGCCACCGCCAATCGTGACGTCGTTTCCGTTCTCATCACCGGCCTGAAGGCGCTGGAATACCGCGGCTACGACTCGGCTGGCATTTCCGTGCTGGAAAACGGCCGACTTGCGCGCGTGCGCGCTGCGGGCAAGGTGCGCGAACTGGAATCCCTGTACGCGTCGGCGCCGGTGGCCGGGGTTACCGGCATCGCACACACGCGCTGGGCGACCCATGGGGTGCCCAACACAGTCAACGCGCATCCGCATGTTTCCAGCGAGCGCGTCGCCGTCGTTCACAACGGCATCATCGAAAACCATGCCGAGTTGCGCGTGGAGCTCAAGGCGCATGGCTACCGCTTCGATTCGGATACCGATACGGAGGTGATCGCGCACTTGGTCGAACACGCGCTCGCCGGTGGCGCGGGCCTGCGTGAGGCGGTGATCGCCACCACGAAACGCCTGCATGGCGCGTATGCGATCGCCGTCATGAGCCGCGACGAGCCGGGCCACGTAGTCGGCGCGCGACGCGGCAGTCCGCTCGTCGCCGGCATCGGCGACGGCGAGAATTTCCTCGGTTCCGACGTGCAGGCGCTGATCCGTCAGACCAACCAGTTCATCTATCTCGAAGAAGGCGACGTGGCCGAGATCACTCGCGACGCGTGCCTGATCTACAACGCCGACGGCGAGCCGGTGCAACGCCCGACGCGGCGCAGCGATTTCTCGACCGACGCGGTCGAGCGCGGCGAATACCGCCACTACATGCTGAAGGAAATCTTCGAGCAGCCCCGCGCGATTGCCGACACGCTGGAAGGTCGCATCAGCGACGGACATGTTCTGCCGAACATCTTCGGCGTCAATGCGGACCAGTTGCTCGCTCGCGTCAAGCATGTGCAGATCGTCGCCTGCGGCACCAGCTTCCATGCCGGGCTCGTCGCACGCTACTGGCTCGAAGGCCTGACCGGCATTCCGTGCAGCGTCGAGGTCGCCAGCGAATACCGCTACCGGCGCGCTGTCGTGCAACCGGGCACGTTGTTCCTCGCCGTGTCGCAATCGGGCGAAACGGCCGACACGCTCGCTGCGCTGCGCGACGGCAAGCAACGCGGTTATCTGGGTTCGCTCGCGATCTGCAACGTGCCCGAGTCGAGCCTGGTGCGCGAATCGGATCTCGTGCTGATGACGCGCGCCGGGCCCGAAATCGGCGTCGCTTCGACCAAGGCTTTCACGACGCAGCTCGCCGCACTGGCACTGCTCGCTCTCGAACTCGGCCGCCTCAACGGCATGCCCACCGAAAAATATTCGAAACTCGTGAACGAATTGGCCACGCTGCCGCGCGTGGTCGGTGAAGTGCTCAAGCTGGAACCGGAGATCGCAAAGCTCGCGGAACGCTTCGTGCCGAAGCACCACGCGCTGTTCCTCGGCCGCGGCGTGCACTACCCGGTCGCCCTCGAAGGCGCGCTCAAGCTCAAGGAAATTTCCTACATTCACGCCGAGGCGTATCCCGCCGGCGAACTCAAGCACGGCCCGCTCGCCCTCGTCGATGAAGACATGCCGGTGATCGCGGTCGCGCCGAACAATCAATTGCTGGAAAAATTGAAGTCCAATCTTGAAGAAGTCCGCGCACGCGGCGGCGAACTGTTCGTGTTTGCAGACACCGACGCGCCGGTCACGCAAGCCGGCGAACGCGGCGCCGTGATCAAGGTCGCCTCGGGCGGCAACCTGATCGCACCGGCCGTGTTCACCGTGCCGTTGCAGATCCTCGCGTATCACGTGGCCGTGTTGCGCGGCACCGATGTGGACCAGCCGCGCAACCTGGCCAAGTCGGTGACGGTGGAATAGAACGCCCCTTGATCCAGGCGAAGAGAAAGCGCATGCGCGTCTGCGTCTACTGCGCATCCAGCGAACACGTCGATCGCAGCTATCACGATGCGGCAAGCGCCCTTGGCCGCACGCTGGCCGAATCCGGCTGCACGCTCGTCTATGGCGGCGGCGGCGTGGGTCTGATGGGTTCACTTGCAAACGGCGCGCTCGCGGCGGGTGGCGACGTCGTCGGCATCATTCCGCGCTTCATGACCGAGGTCGAATGGCAACATCCGGGCGTCGCCAATCTCGAGATCGTCGAGGACATGCGTGAACGCAAGCACCGCCTGCTGACCGGTTCCGATGCCGTCGTCGCGCTGCCTGGCGGCTGCGGCACGCTGGAGGAATTGTTCGAGGCGATGACGCTGAAGCGGCTTGCGCTGTATCTGAAGCCAATTGTGCTGCTGGATACGAACGGATTCTATGCGCCGCTGGAGCGCTTCCTGGAGCAGACGATCGAGCAGCGTTTCATGAACCCGCAGCACCGCGCACTGTGGACACGCGTGGATCGCGTGGAAGACGTGCTGCCGACGATACGTGCGACACCGGATTGGGACGCGGACGCGCGCAGCTATGCCGCGGTGACTGCATGATCCTGGCGATCGCTGCGCGATCCTGTGGGAGCGGCTTCAGCCGCGATGC
>JBDSBK010000244.1:0-5938 GCA_039921645.1 Dokdonella sp. | reverse complement strand
TGCGGCCACAGCAATGGCAGGAACAGCACGAGCCCGAGCGCGCGCAACGGAACTCCTCGCGGCATGAACATCCATGCGGCGCCGACCGTCGCGAGCAGCATGGCCCACGGCGCCACTTCCGGCAGATACCAGTGCGCGCCAGGCCAGGTCGCCATGCGTTCGAGCAACCACCATTGCGCGTGCGCGAGCCAGCCTGCGAGGACGAAGGGCATCGACGCCGCGACCGGCACGATCAGCAGCGCGAGGATACCGAGCAGGCACAGCGGCACGATGACGAAACTGATCAGGGGCACGGCGATGAGATTGGACAGCGCGCCGACCAGCGACGCCTGGCCGAAGAACCACACGCTCAACGGCAGCAGCGAAACCGTCATCACGAGTTGGCCGACGCTGAGCTCACGCAGGAAACCCAGAAAGCCAGGCCCCCGCGTCAGACACAGCATGAGAAACGCGACGCCGACAAAGGACAGCCAGAACCCGGCCGACAACGTCGCCAACGGGTCGAACACGAGGATGGCGATCAAGGCCAGCGCCAAACCGTGCGGCCCGCTGCTCGCACGACGCCCGAAACGCGTCAACGTGACCACCGAGATCATCGCAACCGTGCGCACCGTCGGCAGGCTACCGCCCGCGAGGATGCCGTAGAGCACCGCCGTAACGAGCGCTGCCGGTGCCTGCGCGACGGGAAACGCGACGCGCAGGGCGAGCCCGGGCAGCAACCACCACAGCGCGTAGACGAGCAATGCGCCAACGCCGGCGGCCACGCCGACGTGGAAGCCCGAAATCGCGATCAGGTGCGGGATGCCATTCGCGCGCGCGACATCCCAATCGCTCTGGTCGAGTCCGCGCGTGTCGCCGACGGAAAACGCCTGCAGCAAGGCCGCATCGTGCGAATCGGCGACGCGCGCTGCAATCCCCTTGGAAATCGCCTCGCGCAGTCGATCGACGCAAAAGGCACGCTCACCGAGTCGCTGGTTCGCTTCGTCGTCGCGCACGTAACCGACCGCGACGATGCCTTTTTCGAGCGCGGAACGTTCGGAGTCGAAACCACCCGGATTGACAAGTCCACGCGGGCGCTTCAGTCGCGCACGCACATGCCAGCGACTGCAGGCCTCGACGCCGGGCGGCACTTCGTCGTACCAGGACAGACGCACGCGACCGTGCAAGGGGATCGCTGCGCCGTCGAGCGTGGCGCTCTCGATGCGCAGCACGATGCGCGTCGCATCCATTCGCGCCAGCGGAAGTTCGTCCACAACGCCGACAAGATCGAAGTCGCGTCCCTCGATATCGCGCGGCAGGCGTGCGTCGAGTGCGACGTCGGCGCGCACTGCGCACCAGGAAAATCCGAGCAGGACGCAACCGAGCAGCGTCAGGCGCGGTCGCGACAGCGCCGCCAGTCCAACAGCAAAAAGCGTTGCGTCGATCCAGCGCGATGGCAGCGCCGGCAACGCGTGCACGATCAGAACGCCGAACAGCAGCGCGATCGCGCTGGCGACGCCGATGGTCGGTGTCAGTGATGGCTTTCGCGCCTGCGGCTCCATGCCCACGCCATTCCTTGTCCCAGCGTTGCAAGAGTGGCTTCGGCCGCGATGCTTTCGCACTGCAACCAAACCATCCCCACCTAAATCCTCCCCTTGAAGGGGAGGACTTCAAAGCAGCGCGCCCTCCCCTTCAAGGGGAGGGTTGGGTGGGGATGGTTCCGTTCGCGAAGCAACAAGCATCGCGGCTGAAGCCGCTCCTACACGAGCCTCGCAAACTAAACCGGCTTTTGTTTCTCGACCGTGCGCAATGCGCCGCCCGACAGCTCGAGAATGCGGTCCGCGCGCGCGGCCAGACGATGATCGTGGGTCACCAGGATCAGCGAGGTGCCGATCTCGCGATTGAGTTCGAGCATGAGCTCGTAGACCTGGGCCGCATTCTTCTCATCGAGATTGCCGGTCGGCTCATCGCCGAGCACGCATGCCGGGCGCGCGACCAGCGCACGCGCGACCGCGCAGCGCTGACGCTCGCCACCGGAAAGCTCACCCGGCTTGTGTTCGAGACGCGCGCCGAGACCGACGCGACCGAGCAGCGCAACCGCGCGTTCGCGCGCTTCGCCGATCGCCGTACCGCGAATCAGCAGCGGCATGCAGACGTTCTCGATCGCCGTGAATTCCGGCAGCAAATGATGGAATTGGTAGACGAAGCCAAGCGACTTGTTGCGCAGATCGCCCCGTGCTCGGTCGGACAGGTGCGACATGGTCTGGCCTTCGACAATGACCTCGCCCGCCGTCGGCGCATCGAGCCCGCCGAGGATATGCAGCAACGTGCTCTTGCCGGTGCCGGAAGCACCGATGATCGCGACCGTCTCGCCGCGACGCACCGACAGGTCCACCTCGCGCAGGACTTCGGTGCGCAGGCTGCCTTCCTGATAGGTCTTCGCGACCTTGTCGGCGCGCAGGACGATGTCGTTTGCTGTCATGGGAATAGGCAATCGAGAATGGGGAATAGTGAAGCAAACCACTGAATGACCAACGAACACGACGACAGGACTGGTGCGAATCGCCGTACCTGTTCCCGATTCTCCATTCCTAATTCCCGGCTATTCATAGCGCAGCGCCGCCGCGGGGTCCGTCTTTGCCGCGCGTCGCGCCGGGTACAGCGTTGCAAACGTGCAGAACACGAATGCCGTGATCGTGATCCAGGCCACGTCGTTCCAGTGCAGGTCGCTCGGCAGCTCGCTGATGTAGTAGACGTCGGGCGACAGGAACGTCACGTGGAAGGTCTGCTCGATCCAGTGCACGATGGCTGCCAGGTTCAGCGACAGCAGTACGCCGAAGAACACGCCCAATGCGATCCCCAGCGTGCCGACGAGCATTCCCTGCACCATGAAGGTCCCCATCACCGAGCGCGGGCTTTGGCCGAGCGTGCGCAGGATCGCGATGTCGGCTTGCTTGTCCTGCACCAGCATCACCAGTGTCGAAACGAGATTGAACGCCGCAACCGCGACGATCAGCGAGAGGATCAGGAACATCACTTTCTTCTCCATCGCGACGGCCTTGAAGAAGTTGCTGTGCCCCTGCATCCAGTCGGTGACGCGATAGAACTGGCCCAGATGCGCAGCCAGATCCTTGCCAACCGGATACGCCTGGAACAGGTCGTCGAGCTTCAGACGGATGCCGCTCGGACCGTCCAGTCGATACAGCGTCTGCGCATCCTGCATCGACATCAGCGCAAGACCGGAATCGTATTCCTGCATGCCCACTTCGAAGATGCCGACCACGGTGAAGCGCTTCATGCGCGGGATCGCGCCGATCGGCGTCGCACTGAATTCGGGCGCGAACACCGTGACGAATTCGCCGACTTCGACGCCGAGCGTCATCGCAAGCTCCTTGCCGAGCACGATACCGAAATGCCCGCTGGCGAGATCGTCGAGCTTGCCGCTGACCATGTGGCGGTCGACGTCCGACACCGTGGGTTCGAGATCCGGCATCACGCCACGGATGATCGCGCCGCTGACGTGCGAGCCCTGCAGCATCGCCTGGCGCTCGACGTAAGGTGCTGCGCCGAGCACGTGCGGATTGTCGTGCGCGAGTTTCAGCGCCTGCGGCCAGTCCTTCACGGTTTCCTCGACGCCTTCGATCGTCGCATGCGACACCATGCCGAGGATGCGGTCCTTCAATTCCTTGTCAAAGCCGTTCATCACCGAGATCACGGTGATCAATGCAGTCACACCGACCGCGATGCCGAGGATCGACACCAGCGAAATGAACGAGATGAAGTGATTTCGGCGCTTGGCGCGCGTGTATCGCAGGCCGATGAAGACTTCGAGGGGGCGGAACATGCGGCTTGCGAATCCTTGGAGGCGTGACTTGGGCAGGTTGATGACCACGAACCGCGGCGAGAGTGCCGCAAGCCTGTCATGCGGGCAAGCGACCGACGCCTATCGACCGCGTGCGAATTCCGCTCGGGACAGCAACAGGACAAGCCGGCGGCGGGTATCGGCGTCGAGATTGTCCGACGCGAACAAGGCGTGAAACCGTTCGCGCGGGCCGTGACGGAAATGCAAAGCGATCAATGCGCCGAGGCGGACATGCGATTCGAGCAGTACCTCGTGCTCGTTGCCGGCGACATCGACGAGTACCCAGCCCGAAGCACGATAGGCGACGCGGCGAAACAAAGGCTGCAGCAGCGCACGCGCAGCCCGCACCCCGAGCGCCACGACGCCGAGCGAAACAACGGTCCGGCCAGCCAACGGCAACGCACTGAGCCAAGGCGCAAGCAGCGCGGCACAGCAGACCAGCAGCAGCGCGGCGGCGATCGAGCGCGAGGCTCGATAGTCAAACGCGATGGTGGGTACGGATTTCATCGATGATGGCGGCGAAATGCGGATCGGTTGGCATGAGGTGGCCGGTCAGCCAGTCCCACAGGTCGGGATCGGGCACGTCGAGCAGCGCATCGAAGTGCGCGCGCGTTGCCGTATCCGCGCCGGCGTAGCGCGCGTCCATCCACCAGCCGAGCATCGCATCGAGTTCGCGCGTGCCGCGGCGCGCGCGCCAGCGCAAGCGTGCGAACTGTGCGTCTGCCGATGCCGTGTTCATCGATGGGCCAGCGCTCGCGTGCACTGCGCCGCTTCGACGAGGCGCTGGTGGAACACGAGGCGCGTGGTCGACGCGACACGCACGCACCAACGTGTCGTGCGTCCGCATAGCCGTTGAAATGCGCACTGACGCCATGGCTGACATGAACCGCGAGTTGCGTGACGTCCTCGTCCGGCGTCAATCGCCATACGATGTCGAGCAGGTAGCAGTGTCGATTCTTCGTTCATCGCCGGAACCCGTCGAATGCCACGATCGCAAGCGCACGCCGCTCGCGTGCCGACGTCGAAGCGCTCATCCCGCAGCGCGCCAGACGAGCCAGCCCCACAGCAACCAAAGCACTACCCCACCGCCGAAGTATGCAATGAACCGATGCATGACTCGGTTGTAGCTGCACTGGATTGCACTGTGCACGATGCGCAAGCCCACGAACGCCCACGCCAGGGCAAGCGTGAGCGCATCGGCCGCATGCAGAACGAACGCAATGCCGAGCGCCGCATAGAACAACACCGGCAACTCGAACAGGTTGCGGAAATTGTCCGCGGCGCGCATATCGACGAATCGCTGCGCGGCGAGCGTCGACGTCGCGACGCTCTGCGGGTGTATGCGCAAGCGACGCATCTCGCGAATCCGCAGAACAAACAGGCGTACCCACACCGCAAACGTCAGTGCGACCAGCACGAATGCGGGCCACACGAGCGCATGCGGATCATCCGTCACGACTGGCGCTCGACCAGCAGCTTCTTCGTCTCGGCGATCGCTTTCGCGGGATTGAGCCCTTTCGGGCAGGTGCGCGCGCAATTCATGATCGTGTGGCAGCGGTACAGCTTGAACGGATCCTCGAGTTCGTCGAGACGCGCGCCGGTGTCTTCGTCACGTGAATCGACGATCCAGCGATAGGCCTGCAACAGCACAGCAGGGCCGAGGTAGCGCTCGCTGTTCCACCAGTAGCTAGGGCACGAGGTCGTGCAGCACGCACACAGGATGCATTCGTAGAGACCGTCGAGCTTGGCGCGATCTTCCTTTGACTGCAGGCGTTCGCGATCCGGCGGCGGTGGCGTCTCGGTGCGGATCCAAGGTTTGATCGACGCGTACTGCGCGTAGAAATGGGTGAGATCCGGCACCAGATCCTTGACCACGCTCATGTGCGGTAGCGGGTATATCTTCACGTCGCCGGACGCGCATTCCTCGATCGCCCTCGTGCAGGCCAGCGTGTTGGTGCCGTCGATGTTCATCGCACAGGAACCGCAGATGCCTTCGCGGCACGAGCGTCGGAACGTCAGTGTCGGATCGATCTCGTTCTTGATCTTGATCAGCGCGTCCAGAACCATCGGCCCGCAGGTCGACATGTCGACGTCGTA
>JBDSBK010000243.1:0-3799 GCA_039921645.1 Dokdonella sp. | reverse complement strand
ACGTCGCTCGACACGTCGTGAACCGTGGCAACGATCGACGACCTTTTCCTCTTCGCCGACCCATCGATGCGCGGTTCGACTGCGCCGGCCATGAAGATTCGGGTAACGCGTGTCTCACTTTGGCCTTCTCTACCGTTCTAGTAACCCAAAGCCGCCATGGCCCTTTGGCGAGCCATGCCAGGGAACTCGCCCATGTCGTCACGCCGTCTGCCATTTGCACGCCCACCGAGGTTGACGCCGCTTGCCGCATGCTTTGCGGCACTGCTGGGCGCGACCGACGCCAGCGCGACACTGGCGCGCCCGAACGGCGCGGTTGTCGTCTCGAACTGCCTCAACAGCGGCGCCGGCAGCCTGCGTCAGGCGGTACTGGACAGCCAATCCTCCAACAATCCGATCGACCTGACACATTTGTCGTGCAGTTTGATCACGCTGACGACCGGTCGCATCGACGTCTCGCGCGACATCCTGTTGCAGGGGCCGGGGTCGGGCCTCCTGACGATCGACGGCAACAACAACGACCGCATCTTCAATCAGAACAGTACGCACGTGCTCGCCGTCTACGGCATGACCCTGCAGCGCGGCTACAGCGACGCGTTCGGTGGCGGCTGCATCTATTCGAGCGGCCCCTTGCAGTTGAACGACACGGTGATCACCGGCTGCAAGGTATTCGATATCGCCAGCAGCGGTTCGTACAAGGGCGGCGGCGTTCTCGTCAACGGCACGCTCACCGCGATCGGCAGCGCGATCGTCGACAACGAGATCTACTCGTCCCTCGGCTACGCATTCGGGGGTGGCGCGTCCGTCACAGGCGACGCTGTGCTCGCCTCAAGCACGATCAGCGGCAACCACATCTCGAACGCATCTGGTGGTCTCACACAGGGCGGCGGCATCAGCATCACCGGCAAGCTGACCATGATGTACTCGACCATCTCCAACAATTCCGTCAGCGGCCTTTCGCCGGGCCAAGGCCGTGCTGCCGGTGCGCGCGTACTGGGCGGCGCGGCGATCACCAACTCCACGATCTCGGGCAACACGGCCGACGGCGGCATCGGTGGACTGGAGATCCACGGCTCGGCGGCGTCGCCGACCACGATCGTGAACAGCACGATCTCCAGCAATGTTGCGGGAGCCGTCGGCGGCATCTATGCGAGCGGCCCGACCACGATCGCGAACTCGACGATCGCGTTCAATACGGAGACGGCGTTTGCCAACGGCGCAGGCCTTCGCGTCACCAATTCGTTTGCGAACATCCAGAGCTCGATCGTCGCGGGGAATACGAGCTTCGGCACCACGCAGAACATCGGACTCGGCATATCCGGTGGCGTCAGCGGCGCGAACGACCTCATTGGCGCTTCGCCTTCGGTGTCGCTGCCGGCCGGCACGATCGGCGGAAATCCGAAATTGCTCGCGCTCGCGAACAACGGCGGCCCGACGAAGACGCACGCACTCGGACCCGGCAGCCCGGCGATCAACGCGGGCAACAACAGCACCACTCCGTTGTCTACCGACCAGCGCGGACCCGGTTTCGTGCGGGTCGTCGGTGCCGCGCCTGACATCGGTGCGTTCGAAGGTGTCGACACCGACAGCATCTTCAGGAACGGATTCGACTAGCACGCGAGCCGTGCGACGTGCGTTTTTTTTGCGGCGCCACCCGCCGTCGCGCCGTGCACGCGGCGCACTGGTTTCAATCTCGACGCTTGCGGAAAAACAGGGCGGAGATCGTTCGCTGAATTCGCCCTCGCGTGTCGACAGGACGCGCGCGAACGGCGGTCCGCCGAAGCCCGGAACCGCTTTGTCCATTCAACCCTTATGCTTCAGGAACAGCACGTCGAATGCGGGCGTCCACGTCTTTCCGCTGTCCTTGGACATGACCGCGAACTCGCGCACGCCCTTTCCTTGCGACTTCCAGGTGATGCGCTGGAGGACGGTCGTTCCATTTTTCAAATGTGCTTCGCCTTCGAGAACAAGCGCACCGTCCTTGAAGTTGCCGACGATGACCATGATCGCGCCACGATTCGTCACCCAGGTCTGTTGCCACTGCTTGCGCACCGGGTCGTAGCTCAGGATGCTGTCACCGATGAGTCCGTCGGTCTGCTCATAGAGTTCGTGGATCGCGCAGCCCTGAGCGATCGGATCGACATGCGCGCGCGCTTCGGAAGGTCCATTCGGAGCATCGGTCTCGAACGTATCCCAATCGCCGATCCAGAAATCCAGTTGGTGGTATTCGGCAGCGCCGACACAATCGGGATGCGCGGGCGCCGCTTCGGACGCATTCGCCAAAGGCTGCGCCAACGCGCTCGCGAGCATCAGTGCGACAGACAGTTTCCACATGATCGAATCCTCATTGGCAGATCGTGGGTGAAGCTCGGCCGTTCGCTCGAGCACCAGATGCGCGGCGACGCGCCAGTGGACGCCGATACGTCTCAGCGGCACGCGTGGATGCTAGCGCCGGCAGGGTTATCGGACTCGCCGTTTTCGGCCGTCAACACCCTCTGGAAACGAAATGCGTGGACGATAGCGATCGGCGCCGAACACTGCATGCGGCCTGGTTGCCGTGTAGCGATTGAACGCGCGCGGGCGCGTTCGCACTCCCGTGATAGAGCCGAGACGTTGACCAAGGTTCACCGGGCGTCAGGTTGAACCGTCACGCTTCCGTGCATGGATTCGCGATGCGTCACCTGTTTCGTCGCGACGTGCAGACGTCGTCGTCAACGGGAAAGTCGCCGCGCGTTGGCCTTGACCTTGCGAAGTACCGGAGAGACGGCACTGTTGGACACGTCTGCGACGGTAGAGCGCATGAGGTTCGCGAACGCGGTTGCGTTGCGACTCGGCGACCCGCCCGGCATCAGGCACGAACGCATCAGCAGCGTGGCGAGATGCATGTTGCCGCGCATGACGGCCGCCGTCACGCCGATCGCAGCCTCCGTCGTGGCTGTGATTTTCTCGCTGACCATGCGATGGGATTCCCGCTGGCCCGCGGCTGATGAAGCCGCACCGGGAACCGCCATGCGAGACATTCTCTGCGCAACGACGATCGGTGCGGCTAGCGCGAGCGTCGTGATCTGCTTTATGGCGCGGCCTTCTTTCATGACGGAACGTCGGGACATGACGGATACCTCAGGAGTCGTGGATGCACATGGTCGGACACGCGCTCTGAATGTCGTCCGAAGCGAGATGCATCTGAGCGCCGCATGCCCATGATGTGCGAATCGTGCGTACTCTTTCTGACGGCTGCAGGCCGACGCGGCGGAGGGGAAACGGATGTGAGGAGTGCGTCGCGTTGGCGGCAGTCGCGAGTCTAGTCGTGCGCGACGGATCCGATCGGCCGCAACGGTCGAACACGAAATGCAAGGCTGATTCTCGCATCCGCGGCTCGGACCTTCGGGATGCCATGCAGGTAGTGATGCTGAGATTGGTAGTCCATGACGAGCACGCTGCCCGACTCGAGCGATAGCCGTACCGCTTTGCGGGGATGCGTCTTCGGCGAGATGACCATCGTGCGAGGTCCTCCCAAGGACAGCAATGCGATGGGCTCTCCTTCCATCAAATCCGACATGCGGTCGTTGTGGGGAGCGACTCCGTCGCCCCCATTGCGGTAATAGTTGAGCCCGACGCTGTTGTACGGAGCCGGTGCCGCTTCCTGCGCGACGCCGGCGCAGCGCAGCACGACATCGGGCGCCGATTCGTCCCCATCCAGCGCATAGTTGGCGCGCAGACGAGGCACATCCACCGCTCGTTCGTACATGATCCTGCGATCGCTGCGCCAGGCGACGTGCTCGATCAACCACGCAAGCCATGC
>JBDSBK010000242.1:0-6394 GCA_039921645.1 Dokdonella sp. | reverse complement strand
CGCCGCCTTTGTGGCCGATGGCCGTTTCCTCGTGTTTGCACGCTCGGACGATGTCGACAACGCGACGATCGGCTTGTGGTCCGCGAGGCGCGAAGGCGATGGTTACGTCGATCCGCAAAAGCTCGACACGCGCATCAATGTCGAGGGCGGCTGGATACTCGGGCCGTCGATCGATCCGACCCATCCTCACCGCTTGCTGTTTTCGGGCATGCGCAGCGAGGCCGGTCTCGGCAAGTTCGACATCTACGCGATTGACTACCGCCTGCGCGGTCATTGAGCGGTTCGCCGGACTTTGGCGGGGGCCGTTTCAACGCTATCCTGCGCGCCTGCCGCCACTGGACCCGGACATGTCGATCACCCCGCAGGAAGCGTTGCAACGAACCATCGAGCATCGCGAGATCTTCCACGACGAGATGGTCGACCTGATGCGCCAGATCATGCGCGACGAGGTGTCGCCGACGATGGTCGCTGCACTCCTGACCGGATTGCGCGTGAAGAAGGAAACGATCGGCGAGATCGCCGGGGCCGCGCGTGTCATGCGCGAACTCGCGGCCAGGGTCGATGTGGGTGAGCAGGACAATTTCGTCGATATCGTCGGTACCGGCGGCGATGGCGCACACAGTTTCAATATTTCTACGGCGGCAATGTTCGTTGCCGCTGCAGCTGGCGCCAAGGTCGCCAAGCACGGCAATCGCAGTGTGTCGTCGAAATCGGGCAGTGCGGACGTGCTCGAGGCGCTCGGTGCGAGGATCGATCTCGATGCCGCTCAGGTCGCGCGCTGCTTCGGCCATTGCGGCATCGGCTTCATGTTTGCGCCGAACCATCATCCAGCGATGAAAGTGGTGGCGCCGGTGCGGCGTGAATTGGGTGTGCGTACGCTGTTCAACATCCTCGGCCCGCTGACGAATCCGGCGGGCGCGCCGAGCATCCTCATGGGCGTCTTCCACGCCGACCTGGTCGGCATCCAGGTGCGCGTGCTGCAGCGGCTCGGCGCGCGCCGTGCGCTCGTGGTGTGGGGGCGCGACGGCATGGACGAAATTTCGCTCGGCGCCGCAACCAAGGTCGGCGAATTGCTCGATGGTGAAGTGCGCGAATACGACATCGAGCCCGAAGATTTCGGGCTGGTGATGGCATCGAGTCGCAACCTGCGCGTCGCCGACGTCGAGGAATCGAAAAAGCTGCTGCTGGAGGCGCTCGGAAACACGCCCGGCGTCGCCCGCGATATCGTGTTGCTCAATGCCGGCGCCGCACTGTATGTGGCGGGCGTGGTCGATTCGATTCGCGAGGGTGTCGCGCGTGCGCGTGACGTCGTTGCCAGCGGCGCGGCGTTGGCAAAGATGGAAGAATTCGTCCGCATCACGCGCGAAGTCATCGACGGCTGATCGGCCTTCGGTGGAAGCGGCGTCAGTTGCCACGACGACCGTCGCCGCCAGCGTTGCTCCGCAAAAATCCTGCACATGTTTCCGAATCAAGAATCCCGCAAATGACCGATATTCTTCAACGAATCCTCGCGCGCAAGGTCGAGGAAATCACCGCACGCAGCCAGCAACTTTCGCTGGCGGAATTGTCGGCGCGCGTGGCCGACCTTCCTCCGACGCGCGGATTCGCCGCCGCGATCGAGGCGAAGATCGAGGCTGGCCTGCCCGCCGTGATCGCAGAGATCAAGAAAGCGAGCCCGTCGCAAGGCGTGATCCGCGCGGATTTCAATCCCGCTGCGATCGCAACGAGTTATGCCGCGGCAGGCGCTGCCTGCCTGTCGATATTGACCGACGCGGATTTCTTCCAGGGCAGCGAGGCGTATTTGCAGCAGGCGCGCGTTGCCTGCGAGCTGCCGGTGCTGCGCAAGGACTTCACGATCGACCCGTATCAGGTGTACGAGGCGCGCGCGATCGGCGCCGACTGCATCCTGTTGATCGTCGCGGCGCTGGGCGACACGTCGTTGCTCGAGCTCTCACTGCTCGCTGCAGAGCTCGATCTCGATGTGCTCATCGAAGTGCATGACGAAGCCGAACTCGAACGCGCACTGGATATTCCTGCGCCGTTGATCGGCATCAACAACCGCAACCTGCGCACGTTCGAGACATCGCTCGACACGACCCTGCATCTGCGCAAGCGCGTCGGTGACGAGCGGTTGCTGGTCACCGAGAGCGGCATCCATACGCCCGCCGACGTAGCCCGGATGCGCGAAGCCGGCATCGGCGCGTTCCTGGTGGGTGAAGCGTTCATGCGTGCGCACGACCCCGGCGCGGAACTTGCGCGCCTGTTTTTCCCGAACTGACATGGATGCGTCAGTGACGGAAGTCGCGTCGGACGTCGACGCGGTGTCGAATGCGCAGCGCGTCGTGTTGTTCGATTTCGATGGCGTACTGGTGCGTGGCGACGCATTTGCCAAGTTCATGCGCGAACGCTATGCGCACGCATGGTGGCGGATCCTGCCGCTGCTCGTGCTGACCCCGTTCCTGCTGCTCCCTGCGCTGACCTCGCGCGGACGACGCCGGATCGTGCGGCTTGTGGTCGGCTGGGCCCTGGCCGGTCTCGACGAGAAGACCTACCGCGCACTGGCCGATCGGTTTGGTCGCACGCTGGCGCGCGACGCGCGTCATTTTTCGCGGTCTGCGTTCGCGGTTCTCAACCGGCATCGTCGTGCGGGTGATCGCGTGCTGGTCGTGACCGGCTGCGAAGAGACGCTGGCACGCGCGATCCTCGACGAGCTGGGGTTGTCCGAAATCGAACTGGTCGCCTCGCGCGTGATGCCAGGTCGCTTCGGCCCTCGTGTCGCGGTGCGCAACATCGGCCGCGAAAAATTGCGCCAGCTCGCGCTGCGCGACGTGCATCCGCAATGGGATGTCGCCTACAGCGATTCGCTCATGGATCTGCCGATGCTCGCGGGTGCGCGTGCAGCAGTGGTCGTGAATCCGCACCGCGGCATGCTCGCGCGGGCGCAGGTGCGTCTCGGAGCGCGCGTTTCCGCCGTCGTCTGGGCCTGAGCCAAATCGCGCCGAGGCAACGCCGGGCAAAGGGTTCGCGACGACGCAGGACGCTTGCAAGTTCTGCGGTCTGGCGATAGCGTAGGCACTTACGTAACTGCCTACGGATTTTCATGTTCCTCCATTCGCAAGGCGAACTGGCGCTCGGCAGCCGCTTCAAGGCCGTCAGCGAAAGCCTGTACGCGATCGCGAACGCCACTTACCGCGCCAATGGCATCGATCTGGATGCGCACTGGTTTCCGGTGTTGCGCTACCTGCAGGTGAAGGGGCCGGCCAGCGTAACGGAGATCGCGGCGGCGATCGGCCAGAGCCATCCCGCGGTCAGCCAGTTGGCGGCCAGGTTGCGCAAGGAAGGATGGCTGACGCGTCGCACCGATCGCAGCGATGCCCGCCGCGGTGTACTCGAACTGTCGCCCGAGGCCGAACGCAAACTGGATCGCCTTGGGCTGATCTGGTGTGCGATTCGGCGCGGTGCCGGCGCTGCGGCGACGCGGTGTCGCGGCTCCCTGCTCGATGGGCTTGCTGCGTTCGAGACGGATATCGCCAGTGGTGCGCTCGCGTCAGAGATACTCGCCCAACACGAGCGCCTGCGCGCCGCGACGATCCGGATCCTGCCGTATCAACCCCGGCTGGCGAAGCACTTCGAGCGCATCAATACGGAATGGCTGGAGCGGTATTTCAGTGTCGAAGCCGTCGACCGCGCGATGCTGGGCGACCCGCAGAAGCATGTGCTCGACCGGGGCGGCGCGATCGTCTTCGCGCAACTCGATGGCGAAGTGATCGGTACCTGCGCCTTGCTGAAGGAATCGTCTGGCGTGTACGAACTGTCGAAGATGGCGGTCGAAACGGGATTTCGTGGCGTCGGCGCGGGTCGCCAGTTGCTCGAGGCTGCGATTGCAGAGTTCCACAAACGGCGCGGCAAGACGCTGTTCCTCGAATCGAACGCAAAGCTCAAGCCGGCGTTGACGTTGTATGAGAGTGCAGGGTTCGTCCATCAAACTGCACCACGCCCGGGCAGCCACTACGCGCGCGCCGACGTCTACATGATCTACCAGCCGAAGGCGCCGCTTGCGCTTTCACCCAAACGCGTGACGCAGCGCGCACGGCGCTAGTCCGGAAGTGTTCCGGTCCGGGCACGATTCAGATAGCGATCGATGCAATCCGCATCCGGCGTATCGCGGGCGTCTCAGAGGGTCGTTTGGCGGCCTTGGGCGTCGACCAGCGAGATCGACAACGTGCTGTCGTCGCCGAGGTCGCAGAACATCACGGCTTCGTACGCGGGTGCCATTACGGTAAACAGCGCGCCTTCCGCATTGCCGATCGCGCTGAGCACCTGCAACTCCGCGCTTGCGAGCGGATGGCCCGTGTCGCGCAAACGCGTTCGGCATAGCTCGATGATGGCTTCCTTGCGCGCCGCGTCGGCGGCGACCAGGTCGGCCATCGGCGGTTGTGCGAGCCAGCCCTGCCATTCACCGCTATCGAGCGCACGACTGAGGGTGACATCGACCAGCCTGGAATCTGCGCCCGCTTCCTGTTCGGGAAAGGAAACGGCATACACACATCCGTCGTCGCTGAACTGGATTTCGCATGCATCGCGCAAAGCCCGGCGCACTGTCGACGGCATGCTCCGCACGAGGGGCGCGTGCAATGAATCGAGCAGCGTCTCCATCTGTGCGAGCGTCGCCGACCATTGTTCAGCATCGAAATAGCCGCGCAGGCTCAGTCGCAGGCCGTGACTGACGGACGCAATCAGCTGCGCATGCACGAGGACGTCGTCGCGCGCATCGACATCGAGAACCTGGCTGTACAGCTCGGGCAGGCTCATGACCACGCCGTCGCGGCGAACGCTGAGGCCGAGGTCGCGCAGCCGCGCTTCGATAGCCTGCGGGTGATCGAGCAGGCGCGCCACCACGATCACCGCAAATCCTCTTGCGTCATGGTCAAGACAGCGTGTTGTGAGCAAGTGCCCGCTATCCGCAGCAAGCAACAGGGCTCATTGTTCCGCTCAATCCAGCCACTGCCGCTCAATGCGAGCCGAGCACCACGATCGTCTTGCCGGCCACGTCGATCATGCGCTGCTCTTCTAGCTGCTTGAGTACACGACCGACCATCTCGCGCGAACAACCGACGATGCGGCTGATTTCCTGGCGCGAGATACGGATCTGCTTGCCCTTGGGATGGGTCATCGCATCCGGTTCTTCGGTCAGGTCGATCAGGGTCTTCGCAACGCGGCCGGTGACGTCCATGAAGGCAAGGCGACTGACCTTGCGCGACGTGTGCAGCAGACGATTGGTCAGTTGCGAGCCGATCGCGAACAGGATCTTCGGGCATTCCTCGCGCAGCGGCCCTTCGAACAGATTGAACATGCGCTCGTAGCCGATCTCGGCCAGTTCGCACGGCGTGCGCGTACGCACCATGACTTCGCGACGCGGTGTCTCGACGAAGAGGCCCATCTCGCCGATGAACTCGCCACGGTTCAAATAGGCGAGGATCAGCTCGCGGCCTTCTTCGTCTTCCGAGGAAACCGTCAGGGAGCCATCGATGACGTAGTAGAGAATATTGGCCGAATCACCGGGTCGGATGATGGCGGTCTTGCTGGCGTAGCGGCGGCGATGACAGGCGCTGAGGAAGCGTTCCATTGCGGCACGATCCGGCGTGAGCATCGCCGGCGCCTGGACGCGGTTCACCTCGCGCTGCAGCATGTAACGAAAATCGGCGATCTTGCCTTGCGCTTCCACTAGGCCCCCTTCAAGTCCGGATGCGGCATGGATGCCGCTTCATGGCGGAACACGTGAAATTTCACGCGTTTGCGAACCCGACATGAATGAACTTGTTGCATCTTATTGCATATTGGCTATTGCGTCACACGCCTTGAGTCTGAGCCTTCCGTCCTCGGCGGTTTCATCGCGTTGCGGCATGGCCCATAATCCGCGACCCCGGCAAGGTGGCTGAAACATCCGTCGGTCATCCTGTCGCGTCCCGTACGCCCGCATCGAGGTATCCGTCGTGGTCAAACCGATTCCGCGCCTGCAATTGCAGGGTTTCAACAATCTGACCAAGGCGCTCAGCTTCAACATCTACGACATCTGCTATGCGGTGTCGGAAGACCAGCGTCGGCGCTATATCGAATACATCGACGAGCAGTACGACGCCGATCGCCTGACCCAGATCCTCACCGACGTCGCCGAAATCATCGGCGCGAACATCCTCAATGTCGCGCGCCAGGACTACGATCCGCAGGGCGCCTCGGTCACGATCCTGATTTCCGAGCATCCGGTGGTCGACAAGCTCGGCCGCGACATGATCTCGGATGCGGTCGTCGCGCACCTCGACAAGAGCCACATCACGGTGCACACGTATCCGGAGACGCATCCGCACAACGGCATCGCCACGTTCCGCGCCGACAT
>JBDSBK010000241.1:0-2787 GCA_039921645.1 Dokdonella sp. | reverse complement strand
TCCAGTGCGGGTGCATGCGATCGAGGAAACGGGTCAGGGCGCCGGGGCGTTCCGGAAATTCGAAGCGGTACAGGCGCTCGTCGCGGGCGAGGGCGGAGCGGCCGCCGATCATGTGGCGCAGATGCAGCTTGGCGAGTTCGTCGTCGGTGAGGTCGAGCACGCCGAAATCCTGCGCACGGAACGCGGCGAGCAGGATCTCGCGGTCGTCGCGACTGGCGATCTGGATGCCGACGAAAATGTGCGCCTCGAGCGCATCGCCGATGCGGTAGTTGAATTCGGTGATGCTGCGTTGGCCGAGTGCCGCGCAGAAACGGCGGAAGCTGCCGCGTTCTTCGGGGATCGTCACGGCGAATACGGCTTCGCGCTGTTCGCCGATCTCGGCGCGTTCGGCGACGAAACGCAGGCGATCGAAATTCATGTTCGCACCTGAAACGATCGCGACCAGCGCGCCGCCGCAATCGGGATTTGCGGCGGCGTATTGCTTGAGGCCAGCCAGTGCGAGCGCACCGGACGGTTCGGGTACGCAGCGCGTTTCCTGGTAGATGTCGCGGATTGCCGCGCAGATCGCATCGGCGTCGACGCGCAGCATCGCATCCACGTGCTGGCGGCACAGATCAAAGGTGAGCGCACCGACCTGCTTGACCGCGGTGCCGTCGGCGAACAGACCAACCTCGTCGAGCACCACGCGATGGCCCGCTTCGAGTGAGCGGGCCATCGCATCGGAGTCCGCGCTTTGCACGCCGATTATTTTCACCGAGGGTTGCCGTGCCTTGATCGCGGCGGCAACACCGGCGAGCAGGCCGCCACCGCCGACGGGCACGAAGACCGCGTGCAGCGCACCTCGATGCTGATCGAGGATTTCGGTGCCGATGGTAGCCTGACCTGCAATCACGTCCGGGTCGTCGAACGGATGCACGAAACACTGGCCGCGCAAGGTCTGCAGTCGCGACGCTTCCGCTTGCGCTTCGCTGTACGACTCGCCCGCAAGCACGATGTCGACGGCAACGCCGCCGATGCGACGCACCGCATCGACCTTGACCTCGGGAGCGGTGACCGGCATCACGATCGTCGCGTGAATGCCGAGCCTGGCGGCCGCAAGCGCGACGCCCTGCGCGTGATTGCCCGCTGATGCCGCAATCACACCGCGCGCGCGTTCCGTCGCATCAAGCTTTGCCATTCTGTTGTAGGCGCCGCGCAGCTTGAATGAGAACACCGATTGCTGGTCCTCGCGTTTGAGCCACACCTGCCGCTCGATGCGTGCGGACAGCAACGGTGCGCGTTCGAGCGCGGTCTTGCGCGCGACCTCGTACACGCGCGCAGCGTCCGCGAAATGCACGGAGTCCGGCGCGCTCGCGGGAATTGACTGCGTTGCACGTTGGGCAGTCGCTGTATCCATCAGGCATCGGCAATGGCAAGTCGACCGACCTGGCGGTCCCCGACGAGGGACAGCGCATTGACGTCGAGCACGTCGATGAGCTTGCGCGTCTGGCGCACGATCTGTTCCAGCATCGCCTCGCTGCCATGGAGCACCAACGTGAGTTGCGACACGGTCGGGTCGTGCGTCGTGGCGACCGTGAGCGAGTCGATATTGCAATGGCGCGCCGCGAACATGCCCGCGACGCGCACGAGTGCGCCGGATTCGTTCTGCAACAGGATCGAGAGCGTGTGACGCATGGGAACCTCAGAACATGTCGGGAGAGGGCGCCGCGACTGCGGCAGGGGCGCAACGCGCGGCAATGAAATCGCCGGTGATCATCTGGGCATAGGTGGCGCCGGGGCCGATCATCGGATACACGGCGGCGTCGGGATCGATCATGACTTCGAGGAACGCAGGACCGTCGTACGCGAGGAACGCGGCAATCGTGTCCGCAAGATCCTTCTTGCAATCGAGCCTGCGCGCCCACGAAAAGCCGTCGGCCTCGGCAGCCTTGACGAAGTCCTTGCGATGCAGGCTCTTGTCCGACGCGGTGAAGCGACCGTCGAAGTAGAGCTTCTGCCACTGCCGCACCATGCCGTCTCCGACGTTGTTGAGCACGACGACCTTGACCGGCAGGTTGTAGGTCGTCACGGTTTCCATCTCGCCGACATTCATGCGGATGCTCGCATCGCCATCGATGTCGATGACGAGCGCGTCGGGGCGTGCAAACTGCGCACCGATGGCGGCCGGCAGGCCGAAGCCCATCGTGCCCATCGAACCCGACGTGAGCCAATGCCGCGGCGCGCGGAAATCGAAATATTGTGCGGCCCACATCTGATGCTGGCCGACGCCGGTGCTGATGATCGCGCGCCCCTGCGTGTGCCGGTTGATCTCCTCGATCACCGCGTGGGGCTGGATCAGTTCGCTGTCGCGATCGTAGTTCAGGGCGTGCGTCTGTTTGAGCTGCGCGATGTGCGCGTGCCACGCGTCGTAACGCTTGTCGGCAAGCGGGCGAAAACCGTGCAGTGCGCCGTATTGGCGCAGCCGGTCCAACGCTCGCACCAGATGTCCAGCGTGTTGCCAGTGCACCGCCTTGACCTTGCCGAGTTCGGCGGGATCGATGTCGATGTGCGCAATGAATCGCGCATTCGGCGCGAACCTGGCTGGCACGGCGGCGACACGATCGTCGAAGCGTGCGCCGAGCGCGAGCAGGAAATCGCAATCCTCGACCGCGTAGTTCGCGTACGCCGTGCCATGCATGCCGAGCATGTGCAGCGCAAGCGGATCGGTAGTGTCGAACGCGCCAAGGCCCATCAGCGTCGTGGTCACGGCGAAACCGAAGTCGTCGACGAAAGCACGTAGTGCATCGG
>JBDSBK010000240.1:0-2822 GCA_039921645.1 Dokdonella sp. | reverse complement strand
GCGGGAAGCCGCCAACACAGCCGCTTCAGTGTGCCCAGTGCGCCAGGAACGCAAGGCCGCCAAAAAATGCGAACAGCACGAAGATACACAGGAAAACGATGAGCATATGCACCCAGCCGAGGATGAGTCCGGCGACAGCCATGCCATCGCCTTCGATCGTGCCTGGCGGGGCGCTGCGGATTTCGCTGCGCGCCGAGTGACCGCAAATGATCGCGACGAGCGCGCCGATGAAGGGCAATCCGACCCAGCACACGACGCCGAAAACCAGGCTGATGATGGCGAGTGTGCTGGTGCGTGCGGCGGTAGAGTTCATCGGCTTCGGTATCGTTCGGCGGCAAGAGGGCCGCGCAGTCGCACAAGGGTAGTCAGATGCGGGTGGCGGATCAATGTGGATCACGCATGGACTGACCCACGCGGCACGCGTCCGAGCGACGGCGGTTTGTCGTCAGTGCGATGGGTTTGCTGGCGGCTGTCCCGGAAATTGCACGATCGACCCGGTCGCCACTGCACCCGGCGGCAACGCTGCCGGCGCCGGGTCGCCAGCAGGACCCAGCGACTTCACGAACGCGTACAGCGCTTCGAGATCGCGCTCCGGCAGAAGCGCAGCAGATGGCCAACAGCAGGCTCGCGCCGATCAGGAATATGTACATGGGAACACCGAAGGGTAGCCCGTGAAATTGCGGGCCTTCGACGTTCATTACGGACCGGCGCCATGTTTCCTATCACCGGGATACTCGTCATTGCATCGAATTTGCGCGACCTGCGGGCAATCGCTTCGTCGCGTGAATTCCAGGCAGGACCCTCACAGCACCGCCGGCAAGCGCGGATCGGCCTGTTTTCGAAAGAGAGAGCGGATCGACCGTCGGCCAACCCGCTCGCAGCTCGGTCAAAACTCGAACTTGATCCCCTGCGCCAGCGGCAGCGCATCGGAGTAGTTGATCGTGTTTGTCTGGCGGCGCATGTAGACCTTCCACGCGTCGGAGCCCGACTCGCGGCCGCCGCCGGTTTCCTTCTCGCCGCCGAACGCACCGCCGATTTCCGCGCCGCTGGTGCCGATGTTGACGTTGGCGATGCCGCAGTCCGAACCGGCTGCCGACAGGTACTGCTCGGCCGACTTGAGGTTCTGCGTGAAGATCGACGAAGACAGGCCCTGCGGCACTGCGTTCTGCAGCGCGATCGCGTCGTCGAGCGACTTGAACGGCATCACGTACAGGATCGGCGCGAAGGTTTCGGTCTGCACGACTTCGTCGGAATTCTTGAGGCCGGTCACGATCGTCGGCAGCACGAAGTTGCCCTTGCGATCGGTCATCGCCGCGCCGCCGGTGGCGATCTTGCCGCCGCTCGCTTTCGCTTTCTCGACGGCTGCGACGTACTGGTCGACCGCGGATTTGCTGTTGAGCGGACCCATCAGGGTCGTCGCCTGGGTCGGATCGCCGATCTTCGTCTCCACCTGCTTGTAGGCCTTGACCAGGGTCGCGACGACATCGTCGTGAATGGATTCATGCACGAACAAACGACGCGTCGAGGTGCAGCGCTGGCCGCAGGTACCCACCGCACCGAACACGATCGCCGGGATCGCGATTTTCATGTCGGCGCTGGCGTCGACGATGATCGCGTTGTTGCCGCCGAGCTCGAGCAGCGAGCGACCCATGCGCTCGGCAACCTTCTCGCCGACCGCGCGGCCCACCTTGGTCGAGCCGGTGAAGCTGATCAGCGGAATGCGGCGATCGTCGACGAACGATGACGCGAGATCGGTTCCCGCATCGTTGAACAGGAAGAAGATGTCCGGGAAGCCGGCGGCCTTGAGCGCCTCGTTGCAGATCTTCATCGACGCGACCGCCGACAGCGGTGTCTTCGGCGATGGCTTCCAGATCGTGATGTCGCCGCAGATTGCCGCGAGGAACGCGTTCCACGCCCATACCGCAACCGGGAAATTGAACGCGCTGATCACGCCGACGAGGCCGATCGGATGCCACTGCTCGTACATGCGGTGACCCGGACGTTCCGAGTGCATCGTGTAGCCGTACAGCATGCGCGACTGGCCCACCGCGAAGTCGGCGATGTCGATCATCTCCTGCACTTCGCCGTCGCCTTCGGGCTTGATCTTGCCCATCTCTAGCGCGACCAGCGAACCGAGGGCGTCCTTGTGCTTGCGCAACGCGTCGCCGCACAGACGAATGGCTTCGCCGCGGCGCGGCGCCGGTGTCGTGCGCCAGACGTCAAACGACGCTTGCGCGTGGCGCACGATCGTCTCGTAGTCGCTTGCGCTGGAGGCGTGCACGTCGGCAATGACCTCGTTCGTGCTCGGATTGACCGCCTGCACGACGCCGGCGTCGGTGGTTTTCGACCACTCGCCGTTGCCGAGGTAGGTGCCGGAATTGGTCTGGCCGAGGCCGAGGGCCTTCAGGATCTGCGCGGACATGGAAACTCCAAGGTTCAATGAGTTGCCGCCGGGAGCGAAGTCCCGGTCTGGCTAAACCGTCGATTATAGCAGGGCCGGTATGGAAGGGCCGGGCGCGCGGCCCCGGCACGATGCGGTCAACCGAACTGGAACCCCGAAACGGGCTTGCCGAAAATGCGATCGTTGTAGGTGCGTCGGCCGCGATCCCCGCCGGCGGCGCCTGCGACGACCATCAGCGGCAGCAGGTGCTCGGCGCGCGGATGGCAGGCGAGTGCGGCCGGCATCTGCTTCCACGCGATCAGATGCGCATCGCGGGCGGCAGGATCGGCGTGCTCCACTGCCTGCGTCAGCGCGCCATCGAACTGTTCCGACGCCCGCACGGTCTGCTCGTTCGTGGCGAAGAACTCGCTCAGGTTGTGGT
>JBDSBK010000239.1:0-2713 GCA_039921645.1 Dokdonella sp. | reverse complement strand
TTCCGGTCATTCCGGGTGCCGCCACGCCGAGCGAGTTGATCGCACTGACGTCGCTCGGCTTCCGCGTTGCGAAGTTGTTTCCAGCGGCGGCGATCGGCGGAACCGCGTTGATTCGCGCGCTGCGCGGACCGTTGCCCGATCTGTTTCTCTGTCCGACCGGCGGTATCCACGCCTCGGAAGCGCCCGCGTATCTCGCCGAAAAAAACGTGATTGCCATCGGCGGGTCGTGGATGGTTTCGCGCGAATGGCTGGCGGCCGGGAACTTCGATGCGATCGAGGAAGCGTCGAACAAAGCCTCGCTGCTGTCTGCGGCGTAGACGTGTGGCAAGGGGAACCGCATGAGAAAAACCGCGGGTTTCGATATGCTTTGATACCCCCTGCGCGGTGCTCACCTCCAAGTCGCAAGGGATAGCGCAGGAGGACGATGCAACCGAATTTCTCCTGTCACGCCGGATCGTCGAGAAGATCGTCGAGCGCCGCTGCCAGTTGCAGAAACTTGGTTTTTCCGAGGCGACGCTTGTAGTCCTTTTCAATGGACAACTTCACCGTGTTTGCCACCTCCAGCATCGCCATTCCTGCCGCGGACAGCATGATCCGTTGAGCGCGCCTGTCGTCCGGATCCGCCTGCTGTTCGATGACGCCGTCTTCAACCAAGGCAGCGACGAGTTGTTGCACCGCCTGCTTGCTGATACCCATGCGGCGCGCCACATCGGCCTGCCTCGAGCCTGCTCGATCGAGACAAGGAATCACGTTGGCGCGCGCTTCGTTGAACCACGCGAAGCCAGCCGCCACCATTTCGCTGCGAAAACGAAGGTCCCATTGCTGGCTTGCGCGAACCAGTCGCCAGCCGATGTGTTCGATGAGGGGAGGCTTGGGGCTTGATCGCAGCATATAGTCAATCTGATTGACCATTGTCAGTCCGGCGCGTATAGTCAATTTGGTTGACTATAGCGTCTCATGAAGGAGGATAGTGTGGCTTTCATTCGAGCAGCCGATGCAGTGGTATTTTCCCTGCCTGGGATCACTTTTACTGGACTTGCGTCGCCTTGTCGCGGTTCGAACGAAAACGCGGTATGGCTCATACGCCTCGATCCGGGTGCGCCGCCGGTTCCGCATCGCGTGACACGCGAAGAAATCTTTGTTGCGCTTTCCGGCGTGGCGGAGGCCATCGTGGGCGATAGTCGACACAAACTCGAGCCCGGCTGCGCGCTGGTCGTACCAGCCGATGTGGAGTTCGCGCTTTCCAACCCGGGTGAATTGCCTTTCGAGGCGGTGGTGGTTATGCCCGTCGGAGGCTGTGCCGTCGTTGGCGAGCAAGCCCCATTTGTCCCGCCTTGGGCTGCCTGAAGACGCTGCCCTCTGCGAGTCATTCGATGAAAAGTTCTGCCGGCAGGCGCGTGATCTGCCATTCGCCGTTACGCGCGGAGGTCGGTTTGCCGTTCACCCGACCCTCGCGCTTCGCGTCATTGTTCGTCAGCGAAAACACCAAGCCGCCGGTGGGAAGACGCGTCAACGCGTCGATCTTCAAATGTACGATGCCGCTCCGACGTGCAAGTGAATAGCTGAGCTTGCCGTATGGCGTGGAGAGATTCCTGATGACGATGCCATCGCCGTCCAGCCACGCGTCCGGTACGCCGGCTGCAAGCACGATCGACTGATCCGCTTCGCGCTCGTAGGCGAACAGATCGAGCGTCGAGCGGATGAAATCCGATGCGACCCAGCCATGCGGCATGTCGCCGACGAAGCGCGATTCGCGTGCATCGCGACCGACGACCTCGGCCCACTGGTTCCAGCCGGCCGGTCGCCGATCGCGCATGAAGAAATCGATCGCTTCAAGTGCGCGCGTGCGCCATCCGAGCCTGACGAAGGTGCCGACCGTTCGCCATTCGTACGGCGTGTAATCTTTCCACTGACCGCCATCGCGGCGCGCAACGAATCGTTGCCAGTAGCGTTCGAACGTGTTGTGCAGCAGGTCCTGCGGCAGCTGCGCCTGCTCACCCGCGGGGGACAGCGCGATCGTCGTGGAGGTCGCGTCGAAGTCGCCGAGTTCGGCGCAGCCGGGCAGATAGTCGATGCCGTGCGCGTCGACGGACTTGCGTATCGACGCGAACAGGTCGCTGCGGAATTCGTCGCGCGCATGCGTCAGTCGCGCTGCGTCGTCGGGCTTGCCGAGCGCTTTCGCGATATCGACCGCGTTCTTGTAACCGGTCAGCGCCCAGAAATCGTCCCAGTACGAGTGCATTGACTTCGCGGAATACCCTTCGTGGCTGATCGAAGCCGGCATCAGTCCAAAAAACGATTCGCGTTCCGGCACCCGGTTCGCAGCCGTGCGCTCGCTCGCGCGCAGCGTGTCCATGTAACGAACCGCCGCATCGATGTGCGGCCACATATCGGACAGCAACGCGCGATCGCCGCTGTAGCGGAACACTTCGCTGGCGAGGTGGATCAGTTCGCCGTGGCTGTCGTTCTCGGGTACGGGATCGGAGCCGCGTGCATCGACGCAACAAGGCACCTTGCCGTTGCGGAACTGATACGGCGCGTACCACTGCAGGTAGTCGCGCGCGACATCGGAGCGTCCGAGTCGAAGCAGCGCTTCGGACATCATCGCGCCGTCGCGAATCCACGAGCGCGCATACGAACGCGTGCCGGGCCGCAGTGCCGCACCGTCGCGGCTGATCAGGATGTGCGCGAGCGCGGTGCGCAGCGTATCGGC
>JBDSBK010000238.1:0-14984 GCA_039921645.1 Dokdonella sp. | reverse complement strand
CGGCACGTTTTTCGCATGATTTGCAGGGAGCAACCAGCGTGAATCCGATGTTCGACGTCCGCACATTCAGTGGAGCCCAGATCGAAAAGTACCTGGATGCCGTCGCGAGCCTGCGCATCGCGGTGTTTCGCGACTGGCCGTACCTCTACGCCGGAGATCGCGAATACGAAAAGAAGTACCTTGCGACCTACGCACAGTCGCCGGACAGTCTGTTCGTGCTCGCATTCGACGGCGAGCAAGTCATTGGCGCCTCGACCGGCATTCCACTGGCGGACGAAATCGCTGCGTTCCAGCAGCCATTTGTGGAACAACAGATCGGACTTGGCAACGTGTTCTATTTTGGCGAATCCGTGCTGCTCGCCGACTACCGCGGCTACGGGCTGGGTCATCGTTTCTTCGATGAACGCGAACGCCATGCGCGAAAGCTTCGTCGGTTCACGATGACCGCATTCTGTTCGGTCGAACGCGCCAGCGACGATCCACGTCGCAGCGAAGGTACGCGTTCGAACGACCTGTTCTGGATCAAACGCGGCTATCGGCGCCAGGACGACATGCTGTGCTCGCTCGATTGGCAGGAAGTCGGCAGCGAAAAGGTCAGCACCCATTCGCTGCGGTACTGGTTGCGCACCCTGGAACCGACGTGAGCGTTCTGGTCGCAGCCGCGCAATACGGTATCGGTGCGCCCGCCGATTTCGCGACGTTTGCATCGCGACTGGGTGAGCGTGTCGCGAACGCCGCAGCAGCGGGTGCGCGCATCGTCGTGCTGCCGGAATATGTGGCGCTCGAAGCCGCCGCCGGACTGCCTGCGGAGGTGCGCGCAGACTTCGTGCGCTCGCTCGCATCGCTGCAGACTTTTCATGACGACTACGTTGCGCTCGCGCGCGATCTTGCGACCCGTCACGCGATCTACCTCGTCGCCGGCAGTTTTCTGATCGACATCGGCGGGCGCTATCGCAACAGGTCCTATTTCGCATCGCCCGAAGGCAGGCTCGCGTTCCAGGACAAACTGACCCTGACCGGCTTCGAGCGTGCTGCAGCCGTGATCGAGGCCGGCGACATGCTCAAGGTATTCGATACCGCATTCGGCCGCGTTGCCATCAACGTCTGCTACGACGTGGAATTTCCGCTGTACGCGCATGCCCAGGCGGAGGCCGGAGCGCGACTGCTCCTGGTTCCCAGCTGCACCGACACCGATGCGGGTGCGAGTCGCGTGCGCATCGGCTGCCAGGCGCGGGCGCTCGAGAATCAGGTGTTCGTCGCTTGCGCGGTGACTGCGGGTGCGGCGCCGTGGAGTCCCGCGCTCGATCTCAATACCGGCCGCGCCGCGATCTACTCGCCGGTCGATCGCGGTTTTCCGTCCGACGGTGTCGTTGCGCGTGTCGAAGCGTCGGCCGAGTGGGCGTTCGCCGACCTCGATTTCGCGGCGCTCGATGCATTCAAGCGCGAGGGTCAGGTTGCCAACGCAGGTGACTGGCATGCGCAACAGCGACCGTTGATCGCGCACGCGCGGGTCGAGGTGTTGTAGTTCCGTCAGGCGAGCCAGGTTGCCGGCACCAGCCACAACGAGCTGCCAGCAAGTCCGCATGCGATCAGCGTCGCTGCAACCACATCGCTCGGATAGTGCAGGCCGAGCACGACGCGCGACATCGCGACCAGCAGCGTGAACGGCAGCAACACCGGCGCGAGCCAGGGGAAATACAGGAGCGCAATGAGGCTGAAACTGACAGCGTGCAACGTGTGTCCCGATGGAAAACTGAATTCATCCAGCGGTAGGATGTACGCGGTGATGTCGGCGTGCATGCGAAACGGTCGCGGCCGGCGCGTCCAGCGTTTCAGGCTGCGATACATGAAGGCGGCGATGATGCCGACTGCGGTCATGTGCAGCGCCGCATGCAGGCCACGCAAACCGCCGAGCGCTGCCAGGAGCGCGATCAGCGTGTACCAGAAAGACCCGTCGCCGAGGCGGCTGATGAGGCTGAAGAAGCGGGTCAATGCGCGACGCGCTCCCCAGCGGTTCATTGCCAGGCACAGATGTCGTTCGCCGCTGCCCCTTTCGATGCGTTGCCAGGTCGTCATGCCGCCCTCTGCAGTGAAAGTTCGCCGAGCAGGTCGGCAAAATGAGTGGCCACGCTGGCCGGGCTCAGCGATGAGACGGACGCACGCGCCGCGTCGCGAACAGTCGAGGCGTCGCTGTCGGTGCAGGCCTTCACCTGCGCTGCGAGCGCAATCGCGGCCGCGACGAACGCATCGCCGTCGGCCATCGCGGCGCAAGTCCCGGCAAGCGGATCGTGGATATGCGCGTGCGCGGCGCCGTAGTCGAACGCGATGACGGGCACGCCACTCGCAAGCGATTCGAGCGTCACGTTGCCGAAGGTTTCGGTCAGGCTGGGGAACAGGAAGAGATCGCCCGACGCGTAGTGACGCGCAAGGTCGTCGCCGCGCCGGATGCCGGCAAACACGATTTCCGGATGTGCCGCGGCGAGACCGGCACGAGAGGGGCCATCGCCGACGACGATGAAGCGTGCGCGCGTGTGTGTTTTCCGGATCTCATGGAACGCGCGTACCGCGAGTTCGAGGTTCTTTTCCGGTGCGAGCCGGCCCACGTGGATGACGGCGAGATCGCCAGGTGCCAGGCCCCATTCGGCGCGCAACGCATCGTCGCGATGATCCGGATGGAACAGTTCCGTATCGACGGCGCGACGCAGCAGGCGCACGTCGTGGAAACCATGGGAATCGAGAAACGTGGCGAGTTCCGCCGTGGGCACCAGGGTCGCGGAAGCGCGGTTGTGAAAGCGGCGCAGGTAGGCGAACACGATCGGGGTGAGGAAGCCCAGACCGTAGTGGCTCGCGAAGTCGTCGAAGCGCGTATGAAATCCGGTGCAGGCCGGAATGTCTAGGCGGCGCCCGGCGCCGAGCGCGGTCAGGCCGAGCGGACCTTCGGTTGCGATATAGAGCACGTCAGGACGACGGTCCGACCAGCGCCGGTGCAAGGCACGGTGCGCCGGCAGACCAAAACGCAGGCCCGGATAGCGGGGCACGGATGCACCCGGCAGCAACACCTGCTCGAAGGGGTCGGCGGCATCGGTCCTCTCGTTGTCCTGGCGCGGTCGCACCAGTTCGACGGCATGGCCGAGGCCGGCCAGGCCGCGCGCGAGCGATTGCACGGTCAACGCGACGCCGTTGATCTCAGGAGGCCAGGTTTCAGTGACGATCGCGACGCGCATGCGCTGGACGGGCCGTGCTTTTCGACACGACTAGGCTGGCTTGTGTCCTTGAAGCGCGTATTGCGCTGGAATGGCAGATCAATGACAGTCGCGGGCGCGGTTGTAACAACACTGTCATCTGCTCCACCTAGCGTGCGCGAATGCCCGTCGATCCAGCGACTTACGATTCAATCCTGAGCCCCGATCTGATCCAGTCGGTTGCGCGTGCGCGCCTGCTCCGAGGACGACTGCTGGCCCTGTTGGTCAACGTGGGAACGGCGCTTGTGCTCGCGGGACTGATGGCGATCCCGCTGTTCCTGATTGCCGGATTGCTGCCGTGGACGACCCTGTCGGCGCTCGACTGGCAAGGCCTGCGCCTGCTGTTTGCGGGCACCCTGCGCGCAGCGGCGTGTGCGGTGCTCGTTGCGGTGCCGCTCGGACTGGCAGTGGCGATGTTCACGGCGCACTTCTGCGCGCCGCGTTTGCGCGCTTGGATCAAGCCGTCGCTCGAGATCCTCGATGCCGTGCCGACTGTCGTGCTCGGCTTGATTGCGGCGTCGACGATTGCGCCGTGGCTGAAGACCCATGTCGCCACGTTGCTCGCGTTGATGGTGGTCGTGCCCGCGGTATTGCTCGCCGCCGGAATGGCATTCGGTGCGCGTGTTCGCAACGGTGCGTGGTTGCCTTTGTGGCTGCTGCCGCTGCTGATCGCGATCGTTGCCGTGGTGGTCGCCATCGGCGCTCGCCATGATGCCGTTGCGATCGTGCCGTCGAGCCCGTGGAATGCGGCACTCGTCGGGTTGGCACTCGGCTTTGCCTCGCTGCCGCTGGTGTTTTCAGTCGCCGAGGATGCGCTGTTTCTGGTGCCGCGCGCGCATACGCGGGCGGCCTTTGCGCTGGGCGCGACGCGCTGGCAGGCACTGACGTCAGTCCTGTTGCCGGCAGCCGGCTCCGGTCTGGCCGCAGCAACCATGCTCGGTGTCTCGCGCTGTCTCGGTGAAACGATGATCGTGCTGATGGCGAGCGGCAATACCCCCGTGGGCGGATTCGATCCGCTCATCGGCCTGCGTTCGATCAGCGCCGGCCTTGCGTTGGGCATGCCCGAGGCCGCGCCTGCGAGCAGCGCGTATCACAGTCTCCTGCTGTCCGCCTTGATCCTGCTGTTGTTGACGTTGAGCTTGAGTGCGCTTGCAGAAATGGTGCGCGAGCGCCTGCGCCGCCGCTTGCGCGCAGGCGCACACGCGACATGAATCGACGTAGCGGCGACGCAACAACCTGGTTGCTCGGTGGCGCAACGGCACTTTGCCTCGCTGCGCTCGCCGGCTTGCTCGGCCTGCTCGCTGCAGCGGGACTCGAACCCTTGTGGCCGGCGTCGGTCAGCGAACTGCAACTGCGCGATGGACAGGTCCTGCTGGGCGAGATCGTCGCAGTCGAGGATGGCGCGATTGCGTTGCGAACCAGCGAAATCGACCGCATTGGCGAGGCCTACCGACGCATACGGAGCACGGACATCGTCGCGCGTTCACAGCCGCAGGATGCGATTGCGATCACGCTGGTCGATGGCCGACGTCTGTTTGGCCGGCCCCCGGACTCGGATGCCGATGCCTTGCTTGGCAGCGCGAGCAAACCCGCCGTTGCGCTCGATATCCTGCGTCCGAATGCGCTTGGATTTTTCTCCCGTGGCGGCGCATTTTTGCGCAATATCGGGCGTTTCCTGGGTAGCTCGCCGTCGTCGTCGAATCTCGCCGGCGGCGTGCTGCCTGCATTGATCGGTACCGTCGTGCTGGTCCTGCTGATGAGCATCATGGTGATGCCGCTGGGGGTTGCCACCGCGATCTACCTCCATCAGCGCCGCGGAAGCGGCGTGCGCTTCGTGCGGTCGGCGATCAACACGCTCGCGGGCGTCCCTTCGATCGTCTATGGCGTGCTCGGCCTCGGCTTGTTCGTGCATGGCATCGGCGCCGGCATCGATCAGTGGTTCTATGCGGAACGTCTGCCGGTGCCGACGTTCGCGAGTGGCGGCCTGCTGTGGGCGGCCTTGACCTTGGCGCTGCTCACGGTGCCGGTCGTCGTGGTCAGCGTCGAGGAAGGGCTGGCGCGCATTCCGGCAAGCCTGCGCGACGGTTCGCTCGCGCTCGGTGCGACGCGCGACGAAACCTTGTGGCGATTGCTGTTGCCGGCAGCGCGGCCGGCTCTGCTGACCGGCCTGATCTTCGCGATCGCTCGCGCGGCCGGCGCGGTTGCACCATTGATGCTGGTCGGTGTGGTCAAGCTTGCGCCGGCTCTGCCGATCGACGGAAGTTTTCCGTACCTGCATCCATCGCGACAATTCATGCATCTGGGGTTCGCGATCTACGATGCCGCGCTCGCCAGCTCCGATACGATCCGCGGCGTGCCGCGCGCGTATGCGTGTGCCGCCCTGCTGGTCGCGGTCGTCATCGCGCTGAACCTGTCCGCGATCCTGCTGCGCAATCGTCTGCGCGAGCGCTATCTTTCGCTCGAAAATTGAGTCGAGCCCACCGAAATCCGAGAGTAGCGATGTTGACCACCGTGTCCGATTCCGGTTCTCCCTCCATTGCACAAGCGCCGAACGCGCGGCGCGTCGATCTGGCCTTGCGCACGGAGGGGCTGTCGACCTGGTATGGCGCACGCCAGGCGCTGGACAACGTCAATCTCGATGTGCCGGCCCATCACATCACCGCGCTGGTCGGGCCCAGCGGCTGTGGCAAGTCGAGCCTGTTGCGTTGTCTGAATCGACTCAACGACGAGATCGTCGAGTGCCGTGTCAGTGGTCGCGTGTTCATCGGTCAGATCGATGCGTACGCAAAGGACACGATCGTGCACGACTTGCGTCGGCGCGTCGGCATGGTATTTCAGCGCCCGAATCCGTTTCCACTCTCGGTGCACGACAACGTCGCGTATGGCTTGCGTCTGCTCGGCATCAAGCGCCGGCGCGAACTCGACGAACGCATCGAGGCGGCGCTCAAGGCCGCAACCCTCTGGGACGAAGTTGCTTCGCGGCTCGATGACAGCGCGCTCAGCCTCTCTCTGGGCCAGCAACAGCGCCTGGTGATTGCACGCGCGATCGCGGTCGAACCGGAAATTCTTCTGCTCGACGAGCCGGGTTCCGCGCTCGATCCCGCGGCAACGTTGCGCTTCGAGGAGTTGCTGCACGAACTCGCGCGGCGTCACACCATCGTGTTGGTCACCCACAACATGCAGCAGGCTGCGCGGGTGTCGGATTTCACCGCGTTCCTGCACCAGGGGCGCTTGATCGAATTTGGCGACACCGACGCGCTGTTCACCAATCCGCTGGAGCGGCAGACCGAAGATTTCATCACCGGTCGCTATGGGTGACGAGCCGGAGTCGGGAATAGGGAATCGAGAATTGTCGTTGCGCGTTAGACGGAGTTTCCCTGATACGCTCGTGCTGCTTGAAATCGTCGTGCACGCTGTTCCCGATTCCCGATTCCCGATTCCCGCTCATGGACCGACTCCATCTTTCACAACACATCTCCCGCCAGTTCAACAGCGAGATCGAAGACGTGCGCCGCCAGGTTCTCGCGATGGGCGGTCTTGTCGAGGAGCAGATCGCAGCGGCATTGCATGTTCTGGTGGGGCGCGATGCCGCGGCAAGCGCCGATATCCGCGAGCGCGAGCAGCAGGTGAATGCGGCGGAACTCGCGATCGACGAGCAATGCGCCTTCATCCTCGCACGGCGCCAACCCGCGGCATCGGATCTGCGTCTCGTGCTGGCGGTCATGAAAATGCTCGCCGATCTCGAGCGTATCGGCGATGAAGCCAAACGGGTGGCACGCATCGGCGAACGCCTGCTGGACGAAGAGGGTGGCGAGGATCTGACCGCGTCATTGGCCGACCTTGGCCAGTGCGCGCGTGACATGCTGCGCGGTGCGCTCGATGCATTCGCGCGACTTGACGAGCATCTGGCGCTCGAAGTGATGCATCGCGATCGTCGGCTGGATGCGATCTATCGTGAACTGTCCGCGACTCTCGTTGCGCGCATGCAGCAGCTGCCGCAGCAGATTCCGGTCGAACTCGACCGGCTCTGGTGCGCGCGTTCGTTCGAACGCATCGGCGATCGGTGCAAGAACCTGTGCGAGTTCGTGCTGTACCTCGTGCGTGGCAAGGATGTCCGCCATTCGGGGCTGGCGAAGGCCGGCAAGCCGACTGGATGAGTGCGTTCCCCTCCGAGTGCGGGAACGCAGGAGCGGGCGAGTGATCGTCGATCGCGAAATAGGATTGGCGACGCCCGCCGATGCGCGAGCCATTGCAATGATGTCGCGCGATCTCATCGAGCATGGCCTCACCTGGCGCTGGACGCCGCCGCGCATCCTGCGCGTGATCCGCGACCCTGCGATCAATGTCGCCATCGCGCGCGAGAAGGGTCAGTTCGCCGGTTTCGCCATCATGCAGTACAAGGACGAAGAGGCGCATTTGCTCCTGCTCGCGGTGGCGGTCGCACAGCGACGCAAGGGTATTGGTCGCGACCTGATGGACTGGCTGGAAACGACGGCACTCACCGCAGGTACCGGTTGCATCTATCTCGAGGCGCGCGCCTCCAACGTCGCCGCGCGCGCGTTCTACAGCCGGCTCGGCTATCTCGAGATTGCCGACGTGCCTGAGTTGTATTCGAACAGCGAGGACGGCGTGCGCTTCGGCAGGGATCTGTGGGCGCGCTGAAGGACGGCGCCGGGTTCAGGGATGCGAGGCCGTCGTGTCACCCGCGATCGCGCGCGCGCCGACTGCATGGAACGGTTGCGCCAGTTGGCGCAGGAATCCCGACGCGATGCGGCCGTCGATGCCGATATCCGCCGGCGGCCGGCGCGGAGGATTGAAGTAGGTGCCGAACAGCAGATCCCACAGCACGAAATTCTCGCCGTAGTTGCGATTGCCTTCGGCGGGAATGCGCGAGTGATGCCAGCGATGCAGGCCCGGGGTGCTGAACACGTAGTCGAGCGGTCCTGTGCGCATGACGACATTGCAGTGCGTTAGCAAGCCGGTGATCGCGGTTACCGCGCTGATCCAGAGGAAGACAGGCAGCGGCGCACCCAGAATGTACAGAGGCACCTGCCCGAGCACCGCTTTGAAACACGTATCGACAATATGGAAACGCCCCGTGTTGATGACCCACAGCCGCGTCACGCTGTGATGCAACGCATGGAAGCGCCAGAACGCCGGCCATTCGTGCGCGATCCGATGCGCAGCGTAGAGGCCGAGTTCGGCAATCGCGAGTCCGAGCATCACCTGCGCGAACAGTGGCCAGTGCTGCGGCCACAACAGCGGCAGCGCGCGCTTGGCCGGCTCGACGGCGGTTGCCGTCAGCATCGTCAGCGTCGTGACCGCGGCCACCGCAATCTGCACCAGACCTTTCGTCAGCAAGGTATGCGCGAGATTGTTCGCCGTCTCGCCGTCGGCTTCGAGCCAGCTCACTTCATGCGGCATCAGGCGTTCGAGAATGCCGATCGAGAGTGCGACCGACGCGTAGACAACGTTGAACCACAACAGCGGATGCGCGCTGGTCAACGCCTCGTGCACGCCGAGCAGGCCGGCCGCGTAGATCGTCGGCCACAGAAGCCACGACAGCAAAGCCGGCACGCGGCCTTCCTTTTCCGAAGCTGAGGTCATCTTTAGGCGCGCTCGTGCATGCCGGGCGATATGCGCAAGGTCAGGCTCGCAGGTCGGGGTTGTCCCAACCTGGTCGTGCTGCAAAGCGCTTGCCGTACTTCTGCTCGAGTTCACCCAGCCGGACCTTCAGCGCATCGGCACCTGTCGCACGGATATGCTGGATCGGACCGCCGCGGAACGGTGCGAAACCGGTGCCGAAGATCACGCCGGCATCGAGCAGATCCGCATCGTCGACGACCTTGTCGTGCAGGCACGCGACTGCCTCGTTGAGCATCGACAGAATCAGGCGGTCTTCCAGGTCGTCGGGCGCGACATACGACGGATCGACTTCAGGTTTCTTCGGCCTGCCGTTTTCCCACGTGTAGAAACCTTCGCCGTCCTTCTTGCCGCGCTTGCCGCCGCTGACGAGTTCACCCAGCGCGGGCGGAATGTCGAGGCCGAGAAAAGGACCGAGCTCGGCGCCGACCGAGGCGGCGACATCGAGGCCGACCGTGTCGATCAGTTCGATCGGCCCCATCGGCATGCCGAACTTCTTTGCGGCCTTGTCGATCACGGGGCCGGGTATGCCTTCGCTGTAGGCGCGCGCGGCTTCGAGCATGTACGGCATCAGGATGCGGTTGACGAGAAAGCCCGGCGTACCGGCGACGGGAACGGGCAGCTTGTCGATCGCCTTGCAGAAGGCGAGCGCACGTTTTTCGATCGCCGGGTCGAGCGCATCGTGGCGCACGATCTCGATCAATGGCATCAATGCGACAGGGTTGAAGTAGTGCAGGCCGAGGAAGCGCGCCGGGTTCTGCACCGCACCGCGCAGTTCGTCGAGCGGGATGCTCGATGTATTGGTCGCCAGCAGCGCATCGGGTTTCAGCTGTGGTTCGGTCGCACGGTAGAGCGCTTCCTTCGCTTGCGCATTCTCGAAGATCGCCTCGATCGCGAGGTCGGCGATGGCAATCCCGGTGCCTTCGACATCGGCCTTGAGGCGTGCCAATGCAGGCTCGATGCGCGCAGGCGTCTTCAGCTTCTTGGTGAACATGTCGCGCGCACGATCCAGCGCCGGCTGCACGTATTTCATCTCGCGATCCTGCAAGGTGACGTCGAACCCACGCAACGCGCACCACGCAGCGATGTCACCGCCCATCACGCCGGCACCGACGACGTGCACATGCTTGATGCCGTGTTCGGCGCCGCCGGCAAGCGATTTCAGGCGCTCCTGAAGGAAGAACACGCGGATGAGGTTGCGTGCCGTCGGTGTCGTTGCCAGCTTGGCGACCGCGCGCGCCTCCAGTTTGAGGCGCTGGCTGATGCTGGAACTCCCGCGGCGCCAGGTTTCGATCAGCGCAAACGGCGCCGGATACTGGTCCTTGCGCACCTTGGCGGCAGTCTGCTTGACCAGCATCGGAGCCAGGATCTGGCGCGCTGGCCAGAGATTGGTCGCCCAGGCGGTCGCGCGTTGCACCCACGCGCGCTGGTGCGGGTGGCGGATCAATTCCTTGGCGGTTTCGACCAGCAGCTCGGGCGAAGTCAGCTGGTCGACGAGGCCGATCGCCCTCGCGTTGTCGGCAGACGCGGCGCGCCCGGTCAACATCAGCTCCAGCGCGGCGGGGGCTCCAATCAGACGCGGCAGGCGCGCCGAGCCGCCCCAACCCGGGAAGATGCCGAGCTTGACCTCGGGCAGGGCGATCCGCGTCGACGCGTCGCGCGAGGCCACGCGGTAGCGGCAGGCCAGAGCCAGCTCGGTGCCGCCGCCCATGCAGACGCCGTGGATGGCGGCGACGCTGGGGCAAGGCAGTCGGCTCAGCCGCTGGAAAATGCGTTGGCCGTTTTCCAGCGCATCAAGCACGGTCCCGTTCTTCTCGAACGTCTCGAATTCCTTGATATCGGCGCCAACAATGAAGCCGGCGGCCTTTCCCGAACGGATTACGATACCCTTCGGCGGTTCAAACGAGAGGCGTTCGACGATTTCCGACAGTTCATCGAGGACCGCGCGCCCGAGCGCGTTGACCGAACTGCCGGCGCGATCGAGCGTCAGCACCACGATGCCGTCGCTGTCGCTGACGGGCTGCCAATGCTGGAACCGCAGACCTTCGAACATGACCGGCTCCGGGGAAGATGCGAGAGGATGGCTATAATCCCGGCAAGCCGTGCGCCGGGTCAATGCGGCGGCTGCAAGGGGTGAGCGTCATCGAAGCAAAAGGCGAATTGTCGGTCACACAGAAGCTGCTCGACCGGATCGTGCAGTCCGAGCAGCACCTGATCGTGCTCGAGAGCGCCAATGTCGGCGAAACGCTGGCGCAGATGCGCATGCTCGCCATGCGTGGTGGTACCTCCGTGTACGCGTGGGATCCGGAAAACGGCATTGCGTCGTTGCGCGAGCGAGGTTTGAACGTGCCTGGGTCCAAGCGCCTCACGGACGCCCTGCGCTATGTGTTGCAGAGCATGCATTTCGGCGTCTACCTGTTCGTCGATTTCGACGGCTTCATCAAGTCCGCCGATACCTTGCTACTGCGACGTATATCGCGCATGCAGACGGTGAACGAGCGCAAGCTCGTATTTGTCGGCAGCAATTTCGAGTTGCCGGAGGAACTGGAAGGGATGTACGAACGACTGACGGCGCAGACCGAGCAGCAGCACCGCCTTCGCCTGCGCGACGGGCGTTGGGTGCAGTGACGATGTTCGCGGAGCGTCCAGGTTCGGTATTGATCGTTGCGTCCGATCGCGACGACCGCCGCGAATTGTTCGATACATTGGATGCCCAAGGTGTCGAGGCCATATATTCAGCCAAGGATTTCGAGCAGGCGCACGCATTCCTCGAACAGAACCCGCAACTCGATCTGATCCTCGTCGAATTCCATGGCGAGGCGAGCGACGCGCTGGCGTTTTGCGCCGGATTGCAGCAGCAGAAGTCGACGCAACGGGTGCCCATCATCGGCATCCTCGGGCGCAAGCGCGGCGGGCTGCGCTGGAGCAAGGCCGACAAGCCTGCGGGCGTGATCGACTGGATCGGCAGTCCCGTCAATGCGCACGAAGCCCTGGCGCGTATAAGAACAGCTCTGGCCGCTCCCGTTCCGGCGGAGAAACGCACCGCGATTGCGGCCGTCGCGGAGGAGCGCTACCAGTTCGTTTTCGACGGCAGTTTCGATGAGCTGGTTGTCGTGGATCCGGCGAACGGCCGCATCCTCGATGTCAATGCGATGTTCGTGCAGCGATCGGGCTATCCGCGAGGCCAGTTGCTCGCTGGCAATATCGCGGATTTCGATGCGATCCTCGCGCCGGAGCGGCGTGCCGAATTGAACGGCAAACTTGCCAGTGACGGCAGCGTGGAATGGCGCGGTCGCAAACCCCATGCAAATGCGAGCACCTATCCGGTCGAAATGCGCGTGCGACCGGCCGTGCAGGACGGACGCATCGTGCATTTCTATACGTTCCGCGAACTGCGCGAACTGAACGATCACCAGATGGCGCTTGCCGCACTTGCGCGCCTGACCCGGGCAGGCGCGCGCGACGAAGGCTTCAACGTGGCGCTGCACGCGTTGATCGACTGGCTGGCGCTCGATTTCGTGGCCCTCGTCGAAGCCGCGCCGGAACAGGCCAGCGAGTTCCAGCCGCTCGTCGTCTACCACCGCTTCGGGCCGGTCGAGGACGGCATGGACCCGTTGCACAGCCCGATACTCAAACAGGTGTTGGCGGGTCAGGAAGTCCTGCAGCCGGCGAATGCGTGGCGCAGCGCGGCTGAAGGCACCTTCACTCGCGAGCGGCGGGTGGAATGCGTGATCGGCATTCCATTGACCGGCGAACGCAACGCGTGCCTCGGCGCGCTGGTAATCGCGCGTCGCGAGGCACTGGCCGGCGACAGTGCGGCGATCATCGGCTTGCGCGTTATTGCGCACGCGATCGCGCTCGAACTCGAACTGCGCCGAACGCGCGAGCAGGGGCGCGCAATAGGTCTCAAGGATCCGCTGACCGGATTGCCGAACCGCCTGCTGTTCAACGATCGCCTGAACTCGGCGATCCACGAGGCGCACCGCACCAGCGAGATGTTCGCGGTCGTGTTCGTCGACCTCGATCGCTTCAAGAACATCAACGATTCGCTTGGTCACGCGGTCGGCGACCAGGTGCTGGCTGCAGTCGCCAAGCGCCTGCGCAGCAGCGTGCGCGGTTCGGATACCGTGGCACGCTATGCCGGAGACGAGTTCACCTTGATCCTGCGGCATATCGTGCAGCGCGACGACGTCGCGCGCATCGCCGAGAAGATCGTGCGCGCAATGGAAGTGCCGTTGCAGCTGGCGGGCGGACTTGAATTGGGCATGACGGCGTCGCTCGGCCTGAGCTTTTATCCCGACGACGCTACCGACGCCGAACGTCTGCTCAAGCATGCCGACGTCGCGATGTACTCGGCCAAGGGCATGGGTCGAAACAACTACCAGGCTTACGTCGCGGTGCCTGAAGAAGCGCACCAGCAACGCCTCGCGCTGGAATCGAAGTTGCGCCAGGCCGAGAAAAATGGCGAGTTGCGTGTGTTCTATCAGCCGCAGATCGATTGCATCACGGAAGACATTGTGGGCATGGAAGCGTTGATCCGCTGGGAGCACCCGGAACTCGGGATGATCAGCCCCGGCTTCTTCATCCCGCTGGCCGAGGAATCGGGCTTGATCATGTCGATCGGCGAGTGGGTGCTGCGTGCTGCCTGTCGCGACGCGCGGCGTTGGCAGTTGCGCTACTCGCTGCCGCTGCGCATCGGCGTCAATCTTTCGCCGCTGCAATTGCGCCAGCCCAATCTGGTGCAATTCGTTGCCGACGTGCTCAAGGAGACCGGGCTGGATCCGCACCTGCTCGATCTCGAGCTCACCGAAAGCATCAGCATGAAGTCGATTCCGGGTCTGATCGAGACGCTGCACGGACTGCGCGCGCTCGGATGCGGCATCTCGATCGACGATTTCGGCACTGGTCAGTCGTCGCTCGACTACATCAAGCGGTTCCCGGCCGACCGAATCAAGATTGACCAGGCCTTCGTGCGCAACATCGGCGTCGACCCGGATGATGAGGCGATCGTGCAGGCAACGATATCGATGGCGCACAATCTCAATCGCGAGGTGGTCGCTGAAGGAGTGGAGATCGAGCAGCATCTCGACTTCCTGCGCGCCCAAGGGTGCGAAGTGCTGCAGGGTTTCCTGTTCTGCAGGCCGCTGCCGGTCGCGGGATTCGAGCATCTGCTGCACGAGCGAGCGCGCCTGCTGGGTCAGACGATCGAGGCGCCGTCGGCACAGGCTTGAGCGAACGTGGGCTGGCCCCACTTCGGTGGGCGGAACTCATGAACTATCGTGTCTGCTGCCGGTCTAGGCAGCATGCCTGAACGAATCGGCAACAAGGGAGTAAGGCCCGGATGGGCGAGAGCGACTTGGATCAGGCGCTGGTCGAGCGTGTTCAGAACGGCGACAAACGCGCGTTCGACCTGTTGGTCAGGAAATACCAGCACAAGCTGGTCAGTGTCATTTCCCGCTACATCAACGACTGGAGCGAATGCCAGGACGTTGCGCAGGAAGCGTTCGTGCGCGCGTATCGTGCGATCGGGTCTTTTCGCGGCGATGCCCAGTTCTATACGTGGATCTATCGCATCGCGATCAATACCGCGAAGAACTATCTCGTGTCGCAGGGCCGGCGTCCGCCGACCGAGGACATCGTGGTCGAGGATGCGGTGCAGTTCGACGGCGCAACCCGACTGCATGACTCGGCTACACCGGAGCGCGAACTCATGCGTCAGGAAATTGAACAAACCGTGTTCGCCACGGTCGAAGCCTTGCCCGAAGAGCTGAAAGTCGCGATCACGCTGCGTGAAGTGGACGGCCTCAGCTACGAGGAGATTGCGGAAACCATGAACTGCCCGATCGGTACGGTCAGATCCCGGATATTCCGCGCCCGCGAGGCCATTGATGAACAATTGCGCCCGCTGCTGTCGGAGAAATAAGGCCCCATGAATCAGCACATCCACGAACAGCTTTCGGCCCTGATGGACGGCGAACTGGAACGCGACGAGACGCGCTTCCTGCTCAAGCGCCTGGCGACCGATCAGGAACTTCCGTTGCGCTGGGGACGCTATCACCTGGTGCGCCAGAGCATGCGTCGGCAGGAAATGTCCGCACT
>JBDSBK010000237.1:0-15317 GCA_039921645.1 Dokdonella sp. | reverse complement strand
TTCACGCCGCAAAGCACGGCGAGATACATCGTGAAGTTCCATGTGCTCGCGGGAACGAGTGCGCCACATTGCGAGAGTCGCCTCGTGCTGCTCAGCAGCGGATGGAAGTGAATGGGACGCAGCGCGAGCAACGTCCGCACTGTCCTGCCCGCGTTGCGGCAAGGCGTGCCTGACCATCGCATTCAAGATCCGTCTCGGACCGGCCTGATCGATCCGCTGTCGCGGGTGTGGCTGCACATTCGGTACGGCGTGGCTTCCGAGCATCGCCATCTTCACGCTCGGGTCGTTCGTACCCTTTGTCCTCGGGATATTCTGCGCCGTCGCACGGAGTCGCTTGTTCGCGCCCTCGGTCGGCGGGATCACGGCACTGTTCGTCATCTTGACGGGCCTGTTCACCGCGCCCTTTCTCTGGATCCACGCTCGCTTCGTTCCCCTGCGCTCACGCGGAATCCGACAGTCGCGCACGCGGCGCCCTGGCGTTTAGGTAGACTCGCGCGATTCGCAACAACGTCCCGCACGCGCTCGGCAACGATTCCATGCGACCTCTCCTGCATTTGCTGAGCGTTGCCCTCCTGCTGCCCGGCGTGATCCTGGCCAGCATGTTCATCATGCTCGGCAATGCCATCGCGACCACCTCACTGCTCGGCTTCTTCGAGGCGCTGCTGGAAATGGCGGTGTGGCTGATTCCGTGGGGCTTGCTTGCCGCGTTCGGCGCATTGCTGGTGCTCACGCTGGGCGGCATGAGCCTCCGCTTTCGCTGGCTCGCGGGCCTGTGCGTTGCAGCGCTCGCCATCGCCAGCGCCGCGGCGCTGCTCGCGCTGACGATTTCCCGCGGCAATTTTTCGCCGGGGCAGTTGGCATTTCTTGTTCCCGCCGTCGTTTCCGCTTCGATCGGTGGTTGGCTTTGCGTGAGCGAGTGGCCGCGCAACCGTTCCATGCAGACGGCAAGCCGGTCGGCGATCACGTAACGGAATTCGCCATCCCCATCTGAAATGCGCGATGCGAGAATGGCGCCCTACCCACGCATGAGGAACTCCCGGTGCAACTTTCGGACATCCCCTTCGGCACGACCGATTGGTCGCGCATCGACCGCACCGAGCACACGGGCGAGGCCGGTATGGCGTACTGGCGCACCCAACACTTCGGAAGCGCGCGTGTGCGCATGGTGGAGTACACGCCGGGCTATCGTGCGGACCACTGGTGCAGCAAGGGGCATATCCTCTTGTGCATCGAAGGCGAGCTTCTGACCGAACTTGAAGACGGCAGAACCTTCACGCTCACGCCGGGCATGAGCTACCAGGTCGCGGACAATGCCGAGCCGCATCGCTCGCGCCCCGGCATCGGCGCCAAGCTGTTCATCGTCGACTGAGCCACAACATCAAGCGATCTCGCATGAATTTCGAAGCCCATCACACCCTCGGCAAAGTTCCGGCCGTCACCCTCGTCTTCTGGATCACCAAGATCCTCGCCACCACCCTCGGCGAGACGGGCGGCGACGCCGTCTCGATGTCGATGGGCCTTGGCTATCTGGTCGGCACCGGCATCTTTGCCGCGATCTTCCTCATTGCGGTGACAGCCCAGGTCTCGGCAAGGAAATTCCATCCGCTCCTGTACTGGGCGACAATCATCGCGACGACGACGGTCGGAACGACGCTTGCGGATTTTGCCGATCGATCGCTCGGCATCGGCTACGCGGGCGGCACGGTCATTTTGTCGGCGTGCCTCGCGGCGACACTGCTGCTCTGGTACCGCGTTCTCGGGTCGATCGCCGTCGACAGCGTGCGCTCGCCGGCGGCGGAAATGTTCTACTGGGTCACGATCATGTTTTCGCAAACGCTCGGAACGGCGCTTGGCGACTGGACCGCCGACGGCGCGGGACTCGGCTACGGCGGCAGCGCGATCGGATTCGGTGTGATGCTCGCGCTGATTGCAGTCGCGTACTATCGAACGGCAATTTCGCGCACCGCCTTGTTCTGGGCTGCGTTCATTCTCACGCGACCGCTCGGTGCGGTCGTCGGCGATTTCCTCGACAAACCCGTTGCCGATGGCGGACTGGAACTGAGCCGCTACACCGCATCGGCGTGTCTGCTCGCGATGATCGCGTTGTGCATTTTCCTGCTGCCGCAGAAAGCGGCAGAACGCGCGCACTGAGCGCACGCGCCGCACGACACGGCATGGGTGGCCGCAGCCCCGCCGATTTGAACCATCCATCGGCCGGCTAGCGGTTCAAAACAGAAATTTTCCAGCGCGTCGCGTTCGACGTTTCGAAATGCGGCGGGCAACAGTGATATGCGCGCGCCGTGCATGCGATCGCGTCCTGCTCCGATGCGTTGAAGCGTTCGGCGTGGAAAACCGCATGGGTAGTCCCTGCTTCCGTTCGCACCGATTTGTGCAACCCAGCACAAATCGAAGCAGCGGCACCTGACATTCCGCAAGCAGGCCGCGGGTTATCGTCCGGCGCGCGCCGTCATACAAAGAAGGAAATGCGGGCACGAAGGCGCTGGTCGTTCCGTCCCGCTCATCCATAAGGCCACTCTGAACACGCATGACATCCTCCGATGCACGAACTGGGGTCCATACACGGATAAACGACATTTCACATGGATTCCGGCCATTGCCGCGAGTAAGAGCCTCAGGTTGCCGCTCGTCGCCTCACAGCGGAGAGCGCTATCGACGCGTTTCCAGCGCGCGCGCAATCGCGTCGCCGAGCAACTTCGTCGTCACCGGCTTGCGCAGCAGGACGTCCATGCCGGCATCGCGAATCAGCGTTTCCTCGTTGCCGACGGATCGCGCGGTCACTGCGATCATCGGCAAGCCGCCAGCATCGCGGACGCGCAGCATGCGCGCCAGTTGCAGGCCGTCGATGCCGGGCAGGTCGAGGTCGATCATGGCGATATCGAAGCCGTCGTCAACCGAATCATCGGGCCGCCGCTGCAGTTCGGCCAGCGCGGCAAGCCCGTTCGGCACGTGCGTGCTGGTATGGCCCATTTGCGCGAGCAGACCGGCGATGACATCCGCGACCGTGACGTCATCCTCGACCAGCAGGATGCGCAGGCTTGCAGTACTCGGCACCGCGACATGCGCTGGCGGCGTCCTGATCGCGCCGGCGTCGTCCGCCGCTACCTCGGTCAGTGGCAGTTCGACGACGAAGCTGCTGCCAAGGCCGAGCGTGCTCGTGACGTCGATGCGGCCGCCCATGAGCTGCGCAAGTTCGCGGCAGATCGCGAGGCCCAGGCCGCTGCCGCCGTATTGGCGCGCGACTCCGTCGGCTTGTTCGAATCGCGCAAACAGGCGCGTGCGCAGGACATCGCTCATGCCCGGACCGGTGTCGGCGACGCGGAAGCGCAGTGCGCCGCGCGCGCCACGTTCGAGGCCGAGCGTGACGCTTCCGCTTTCGGTGAACTTGATCGCGTTGCCGGCGAGGTTGAGCAGGATCTGTTTTACGCGCAACGCATCGCCGATCGCAGCTGCCGGAACGTCGTTCGCGATGTCGAGGACCAGATCCAGTCCCTTGCGCCGTGCCAGCGGCCGCTCCAGCGCGACGACATCGCGCAGCAGTGCGGACGGATCGAACAACACCGATTCGAGCGCGAGCTTGCCCGCCTCGATGCGCGCGAGGTCGAGACTGTCGTTGACCACGCGCAGCATGAGTTCGCCCGACTGGTGAATCGCGTTCGCATAGCCGCGCTGGCGTTCGTCGAGCGCCGTGCCGAGCAGAAGCTCGCTCATGCCGAGCACGCCCGTCATCGGCGTGCGCACTTCGTGGCCCATCGTTGCGAGGAACGTCGACTTCGCCTCGCTCAACTGCTCGACGCCGAGGCGACGCTGTTCGGCGAGCGCGAGCGCATGCCTGCGCCGCACGCGGACGCGATACGCGTGCAGCGCCGAGACGGCGAGCAGCAATGTGGCGAGCGCGTACAACGCATACGCGAGCGGCGTTTTCCACGGCGCGCGCGCGACATCGACGAGTAGCGGAGCGGACAGCTCGCTCGTCACGCCGTCCGCGTTTGCGGCACGCACATGCAGTTGGTACTTGCCCGGCGGAAGCTGCGAATAGATGCGTTCGCCGCGCGGCGCGTCGCTCCATTCGCGATCGAATCCATCGAGCTTGAACTGATACCGGTTCGACGCAGGATTCGCGTAGGCCAGCGCGCGTACCTCGATCCTGAAATCGAGATCGCCGTGTTCCAGCTCGAGCGTGCGCGCACCGTCGAGTTGCAGGGTGGCCGCACCGCGGCGCACGCTCAATCCGGTGATGCGCAGAATCGGTGGCGGCGTCGAAAGCTCGAGCGTGGCGGGATCGAATGCCACGGCGCCGCCGAGCGTTCCCGCGTACAGCGTTCCATCCAGCCCGGCGACGAGTGCGCCGGGCTGGAACTCCTGGCTCGGCAAGCCGTCGCGCGCATCGAAGCGGCGTACCGCCTGTGTCGTCGCATCGGCGCGCCACAAACCACGCGGCGAGGTCACCCAGACAATCCCGTCGGCGGATACCGCAAGCGCATCGGCCTTGAAGGTCGGCCAGCCATTGCTGCTGTCGAAGCGCTGTTGCAGTCGCGCATCACCGGCGTCGATGCGATAGCGTTCAAGCGCGCCGAGTCGGTGCGTCCACAACGTGCCATCCGATGCGAAGCCGAGTGCCGCGACCGACTCGCGCGGAATGCCTGCCACGTCGACGAAACGATCCTGTGCGGCGTCGTACCGCTCGACGCCGCTGGCGGTGCCGAGCCAAGGCACGCCGTGAGCGTCGAGCACGAGCGCGCCGATGTCCGCATCGCCAAGCGTCTTCAACGCGGGCGTATAGCGCCGCAGCACACGCGGCGGATCGCTCGCGACGTGCGCCACGCCGCCACCGTGCGCGCTGACCCACAGGCTGCCATCCGCAGCGTGCACGAGGTTGTCGACATAGCCCGGCGGCAGCGCGTCCGCCCGGGTCAGGTCGACGGGCACGTCGATCGAGTCGAGCGTCTTCAGCGAGTAGCGGCGCAGACCGGTCTGGAAACCGATCCAGATGTGGTCGTCCGCATCGGGTAATACGGCCGTCAATCGCGAACCTGCGATGTGCAGTCGGTCGCCCCAGCGCTCGATCTTTCCATCGATCCGATCGATGCGATCCAATCCGTCATTGCCGCTCGCCGCCCAGATCGCGCGCGTCGCGTCGACGCCGAGCGCCCTCACGCGCGAGCGGGTCAGGCTCAAGCTGTCGCCCGGAACGTGACGGAATGCGACGAAGTTGCGCCAGTGCGGCGGCAAGCGCGCGATCCCGCCGTCGAACAGTGCGAACCAGACGCTGCCTTCGGCATCGACGCGAATGTCCATCGTATGCGTGCCGGGATAGGCGCCCGGCGCCGATTCGTCAGCGTTGTAGCTTTGCAGGCCGTGCACGTCATGGCGCGCCAATCCCGTCAACAAACCCAGCCAGATGCCTTCATCGGACTTGCCGCGCGCCAACGCAGACACCTTCAACGTCGGTGTCGTGGCGGCGACCTCGTCCTGGTATCGCAGCTCGGCGTCGATTCGGAACAGGCCTTTGCGCGTCGCAACGAGCGTGCTGCCGTCGGAATCCTGCAGGAAGCTCATGACCACCGATGGACCCGGGCGCTGCGCGAGCAGCGGTATGTCGACGTGCACGAGGCGGCCGTCCGCTTCGCGCACGTCGAGCCCCTCGTCGGTGCCGATCCACAGCCGACCGCGCGCGTCCGCGTGAAGCGCGTAGATCGTGCTCGAACGCAGGCTGGCCGGATCTTCGGCGTCGTGATCGACATGCAGGAAGCTGCCGTCGGCTTCGAGCCGATTGAGTCCGCCGAGATAGGTGCCGACCCAGATCGCACCGGACGCATCCTGCGCGAGCGAGAACAGGTCGTTGCTGCCGAGCGTGCCCAGATCGTTCGGCCGATGCGTCCAGTGCTTGAACGTCTTGCCGTCGGCTTCGAGCCGGTTGAGTCCCGACGCTTCGCCGCCGCACCACAGGCGTCCTTCGCGGTCGATCAGCACGGCGGAGATGTCGTTCGAGGTCAGCGAGCCGGGCTCGGACGCGTCGTGGCGAAACGTGCGAAAGCCGATGCCGTCGTAGCGCGCCAGCCCGTCCTGCGTGCCAATCCAGACGAAGCCGTCGCGGTCCTGCACGGTCTTGTAGACGGCACTCGAAGGCAAACCATCCGCGACACCCAGGGAAACGAACTGGGGCGGGGCCGGCGGCGGCGCGGCATGGGCGCCGATGAGCCATGCGAGCAACGGCATTGCGAGCAGTCTGCGCATGATTCCCTCCGGAGCGCGGATACTGCCACGCGCGCGCCTGCGTTGTGTAGAAATGCCTTCGGCCGCGAGGCTGCACACCATCCCCACCCAACCCTCCCCTTGAAGGGGAGGGCTGAAGCGCGCGACCTTGAAGTCCTCCCCTTCAAGGAGAGGATTTAGGTGGGATGCTGTTCGACCTCGCTCCATTGCTCGAGGCAGTGCTCAAGCCCTCCCTATCAAGGGGAAGGTTGGGTGGGGATGGTGTTCGACCTCGCTCCATTGTTCGAGGCAGTGCTCAAGGCCTCCCCTTCAAGGGGAGGGTTGAGTGGGGATGGTGTTCGACCTCGCTCCATTGTTCGAGGCAGTGCTCAAGCCCTCCCCTTCAAGGGGAGGGTTGGGTGGGGATGGGGTTCGCTGCCACACACAAGCATCGTTGCCAACGTCCGTGCCGAAAATCGCCGCGCGCCGCTAGAATCGCGCGATGTCGCAACCTCGCCTGCCGCTACGCCTGATCTTTCTCGCCGCACTCGTCCTCGGCGCGGCACTCCTGCTCGGCCTCGTCGTCACGACGTTGAACAACCTGCTCGAGTTCTACCAGCGCGTGGCGGCGATGCCGATCTGGTTGCGCGCGCCGCTGATCGCCGCGGCTGCGCTCGCGCTGGGCACGCTCGTCTGGCTGCTCTGGCGTCTCGCGCGCCCGGCCAAAAAGGTGTCGCTCGTCTCGACACCGCCGTTGTCGCGCGCGGATGTCGATGTGCGTATCGATGCGCTGCGCGATCGTCAGGTCGAGACCGCCGCACTTGAAGCCGAACTCACGGAACTCGATCGGCGGCGATTGAGCGGCGAGCTCTACGTCGCCCTGTTCGGCGAAATATCGACCGGCAAGTCCAGTCTGATTCGCGCGCTCGCTCCGGAAGCGGCGCCCGACATCGACGTGCGCGGCGGCACCACGCGGCATGTCGCGCATCATCGCGGACGAATGCCGGACGGGCGCGAGCTGATCCTCGCCGACGTCCCCGGCAGCAGCGAGGTCGATGGGGCGATCCATGAACAACTCGCACGCGACGAAGCCTTGCGTGCGCATGCGGTCGTCTATCTCACGGCCGCCGACCTCACGCGCGCGCAGGACGCCGAAGTGGCGTGGCTTGCGGGCTTTCGCAAACCGCTGCTGCTGGCGTTGAACAAGGCGGATCTCTACGACGACGCCGAGCGCACGGAACTGCTGCAACGTTTCGATCAGCGCCATGCCGGGCGTGCGCGCGCGATCGTGCCGATTAGCGCGGGCGGCAGTGAACGTTACGAACGCGTGCTGTCGGACGGACGGCGCGAACGCGTCGAGCGCGAACGTGTTCCGGAGATCGCGTTGTTGCTGGATGCGTTGATGCAGGTGACGTCGAGCGGCAGCAGCGCGCTCGAACCCGCACGCGAAGCCGCCGTGCTGGCCGAAGTGGGCCGCCGCGGCGACGAACTCGCGCGTGCAACCGCGCAGCGCGAGTCGGAGGCGACGGTGGCGAAATACACGCGGCGTGCCGTCGTCGGCGCAATGGCCGCGGTCGCGCCGGGCAGCGACATCCTGATCCAGGGCGCGCTCGGCACCGCGCTGGTGCGCGAACTCGCGCGCATAAATGGCGTGGCGGTGCGTGAACTCGATGTCGAGGCCCTGCTCGCGCGCGTTGGCATGACCGTGCGCAATACGACAGCTCTGGTACTCGCGATTGCGGGCAACGCGATGAAAGCTTTTCCGGGCCTCGGCACGCTCGGCGGCGGCGTGTTGCACGCGATCGCCTATGGCCTCGTGTTCGACAGCCTCGGGCATGCGCTGGCCGATACGCTCGCCGAGCGCTCGTCGCTCGATGCTGCCGATGTCGAAACGCGCGTTCGCGCATTGCTCGCGCAGCCGGCACGCGACCGTCTGGAGCGCGTCGCGCGCGTCGCGCTCGATGCGAGCCGAAACGGGGCGCGCGAAGACGACGACAAGTGACCCGATCGGGAAACACTGTTCACGTGGCGATGCTGGCGCGCGCCACGTGTTTTTGCCAAGCTGGCGACATGCGAAATGCAAACGCACCCGCAAGCCCGCGCATTCGACGCGACCATCGTTGCCGCAGCGCGCTCGTTTCAGCGTGCTGCCTCATGGCAACCGCCCTGCCCGCTTTCGCCGCCGCCGCGCCTGACACCTGGCGTTTCGATCCGGTCCATACGCAGGTCTGGTTCAGCGGCGATCATCAGAAGTTTTCCCATCCGCTCGGTCGTCTGCGCATCAAGGAAGGCTGGTTCCAGTTCGATGCCAAGGACTGGCGCGCGGGCCGCGTCGACGTCGTCATCGACATGCGCTCGGTCGACATGGGCGATGCGAAATGGAGCGAGACGGTGAAGTCCGGCCCATGGATCGACGCCGCGCGCTGGCCGACGGCGCATTTCAGCAGCCGCGGTGTGGAGCAGAAGGATGCGACGCACGGCGTCATCCACGGCGAACTCGAGTTCCGTGGTGAAACGAAACCCGTCGACGTCGCATTCACGCTGAACCGCATCGCCAATGATCCCTACGCGTTCAAGCAGAAAGCCGGTTTTTCGGCCAGCGCAACCTTGCACCGCTTCGACTTCGGCATGACGCGCTTCAAGGATGTGGTCGGCGACGAGATCGAACTGCGCTTCGAAGTCGAAGGCATCCGCGACGACAACGCCGCAACCCCCAAGCCCGAGGACCACTGAGATGGCGTTGAAGAGCGATGCGATGCATTGGGGAAGCCTGGCCAAGCTGTTTCACTGGATCGTCGTGCTGCTGATCCTCGTGCAGGGAACGATCGGCCTGATCATGGTCGATCTGCCGAAGAAGCCAAACGTGATTCCTGTCTACACGTTGCACAAATCGATCGGACTCACGATTTTCGCGCTCGCGCTGTTGCGCCTGCTCTGGCGCGCGTTCGATCATCGTCCGCAGGAACCGGCATCGATGCCGCACTCGCAGGTTGTCGGCGCCCGTATCGGTCATGCGTTGTTGTACACGCTGCTGTTCGCGGTCCCGCTGTCGGGCTGGCTGTTCGATTCCTCGTCGAGCCTGCGGCCGCTGTACTGGTGGGGGCTGGTGCAGATACCCAGCCTTACGGGCGGCAAGGATGATGCGATCAAGGCGTGGGCCGAGCCGATGCACGAATGGCTGTTCTGGCTGCTGATCCTGGTCGCCGCGGGCCATGCCGCTGCGGCACTCGTTCATCATTTCCACAACCGCGATGAGGTGTTGCGCCGTATGCTGCCTGGCCGCCGCACTGTATCCGCTCGCAACCCCTGAACCCCCGTTCCTGCAAGGAGTACGTCCCATGTTGCGCACCCTGATTCTCGCGTCCCTGCTGCTGCCGGCAAGCGCGTTTGCGCGCGACTGGCAGGTCGACGCCGCGAAGAGTTCGCTCACCTTCAAGGGCAGCTATCAGAAGGAAGCGTTCAACGGTTCGTTCAAGAAATTCGAATCGACCATCGCGTATGACGCGGCCGATTTGTCGAAGTCGAAATTCGATGTGACGGTCGACCTCACCAGCGCCGACACCGGCAATGGCGATCGCGACGATTCCCTCAAGGGCGGCGATTTCTTCGCCACGGCGAAATTCCCGAAAGCGCACTTCGTGACCGCATCGTTCGAGAAGGCCGCCGACGGCAGCGTCGAGGCCAAAGGCAGCCTGACGATCCGCGACCAGAGCAAACCCGTCGTGCTCAAGGTGAAATTCGACGAAAGCGGCAACACCGCGACGCTCGATGTCGAGACGACGCTCAAGCGTGCCGATTTCGCGCTCGGCAATGGCACTGATTGGGCCGATGTCGGCACCGATGTACCCGTGCATGGGCACCTCGCGTTGACGGCCAAATGACACCCTTTTGTAGGAGCGGCTTCAGCCGCGATGCTCTTGTCCATCGAAACACCATCCCCACCCAACCCTCCCCTTGAAGGGGAGGGTTGCAAGCCTCGCGGCCGAAGCCGTTCCTGCGAACCGATTTGCGCCCCGCGAGCGGCGACGCTTCAAGCCCTCCCCTTCAAGGGGAGGGTTGGGTGGGGATGGTTTCGTTCGTGAAGCAATAAACATCGCGGCTGAAGCCGCTCCTTCGACAAAGCCTCGACCGCATGAACACTCTCGATTCACTCTGGCAACGTCTGCGCACACGCTTTGCGCACGCGGGTGTGCCGATGCGCGAGACGGCGGCTGACGGCGGCGAAGCACACAACACGCAAGCCACCGAAAGCCTGCGCACGCTGCTCGACGATGCGCAGATTCCCACGTCGATCCGCAGCGGTCTCGCGTCGGAATTCGCCCGCCTCGAAGCGATGCTGGGCAAGCTCGAACGCGGCGAACTGCATATCGCGGTCTTCGGGCGTGTCAGCGTCGGCAAGTCCGCGCTCGCGAACGCCCTGCTCGGCGAAGACGCGTTCGCCGTCGGTGTGTTGCATGGCACGACACGCGAAGCTCATCAACGCAGCTGGCGCGAAGTCGCCGGTAGCGGCGTGCACCTCATCGACACGCCCGGCATCGAGGAACTGGACGGTGAAGCGCGCGAAAAACTCGCGTTCGAAGTCGCTGGCGTCAGCGACCTCGTGATCTTCGTCGTCGACGGCGACATGACCCAGCGCGAACGCGACGCGCTGCAGTTGCTCGCGCGTACGGAACGCCCGCTGCTGCTCGTGCTGAACAAGGCGGATCGCTACGGCGACGACGAACGCGAGCGCCTGCTCGAACGCCTGCGCGAGCACGCTACCGGTATCGTGCGCGCGGACGATGTCGTCGCGATCAGCGCGCAACCGGCGCCGTTGAAGCGACTGCGTGTGGACGCCGCCGGCATCGAACATGCGGAGCTCGTCGAACGCATGCCCGACCTCGACGCGCTGCGCGAACGCCTCACCGCGGTGGTCGAACGCGAAGGCAAGACGCTCGCTGCACTCAACGCGAGCCTGTTCGCCGGCCGCCTGTCCGACCAGGTCGGCGCACGCATCGCCGACGCGCGCCGCGAACTCGCCGCCACCGTGATCCAGCAGTACTGCATCGCGAAAAGCCTCGCGGTCGCACTCAATCCGATCCCGGTCGCCGATCTGCTCGCCGCGGGCGCGCTGGATGCTGCGCTCGTCATGCACCTTGGTCGCGTCTACGGCCTGCCGCTGACGAAAACCGAAGCCGGCACGTTGATCGCGGTGATCTCGGCGCAGCTGGCCGCTTTGATGGGCGCGATCTGGGGCGTGCACCTCGTCGCTTCCGCACTGAAGGGGCTCAGCGCCGGCATGTCGACCGTCGTCACCGCCGGCGCGCAAGGCGCACTCGCCTGGTACGCGACCGAACTGGTCGGTCGCGCCGCCGAGAAATATCTGATCGCCGGCAAATCCTGGGGAGAAAAAGGACCCAAGCGCGTGGTCACCGAGATCGTCGAGAGCCTCGATCGCGATTCGATCCTGCGCGAGGCGCGCGCCGAGATTCTCAAGCGTCTGCGCAAATAGCTCGGTCGCACGGAACGAACGCAATCCGTTGACGATGGCGACGTCGCGCCCCGAGTTCCCATTGTCGCGGCGATCGAGCAACCCACCGCCCTGACATAGCCGTCATTCACGGGCGCACGCGCTCTGAATTGCAGCGCGGCCCCCGCCGATGCGTTTTTTTGCATATTTCATGCTGCGGCCGCCGTCCGATCGCGCGGCGACGCCTGCGCGGCTGCTGACGGCTGGTTTGCATGCGCGTTGCAAACCCCGCATCGCAACTGCCGTCCTCACGCGCCGTGCCGTCGCAGCGGCGACGACGCGCCATGTCGTAGATCGTTGCAATTCCTCGTTCTGCGTGGCTGTAGCCCCGAGCGCGTGGGCACATCGGAGGAGAAATCATTTGACGAAGACTTGCACGCTCGTCGCATTCGCCGGCGTTCTCGTCGCGGTGGCGTCCGTGGGCACTGCGGCGGATGGCGATCTCGAGGCCAGTTTCGGCACCGGCGGCCTTGGACTGACCGGCGTCGTCACAGGGACGAGTGCCGATACGGGCTGCAGGCCCGCGGTGCAGACGGATCGCAAGATCGTGATCTGCGGAACGCGGTCGCTGAATGGCTCGTCCGGCTCGGATTTCTTCGTTGCGCGCTTCAATGCGAACGGCACCCTAGATACGAGTTTCAGTTTCGACGGTCTGGTCACCATCGATTTCGACAACGGTGCCGGTATCGACACAGCAGCAAGCGTGGCGCTCCAACCCGACGGCAAGATTGTCGTCGCGGGCACGACGCAGGATAGCCAGGGCAATGCCGACTTTGCCGTGGCCCGGATCAACGCCGCGGGTTCGCTCGACCCGGCATTCGGTGCAGGCACGGGCAAGACCACCGTCTCATTCGATTTGAATGGCGGTGTTGGCAGCGACGTCGGAGCTGCCGTCGTCATCCAGGCGGATGGGAAGATCGTCGTCGCCGGCAGCGCGCAGACCGCATCCGGCAACGTTTTCGCACTCACGCGCCTTCTGTCGGACGGCACGCGCGATTCATCATTCAATCTCAACGGCAAGGTGACGGTGGGTTTCGGTATTTCCGGCCTTGCCAACGAAGCAGCCTATGCGGCAGCCGCCGCCATCGACGACAGCGGACGCATCGTCGTCTCGGGCACCGACGGATACAACGACGGTTCGCACACCATCAATGCGTTCGCCGTGGCGCGTGTGTTGGCGAATGGAGCACCGGATCCGGATTTTCACGCCAACGGCCGCACGACCATTGCATTCGACCCGGGCAATGGCGTCAGTGCGGCGCTGAACCTCGGCATGACCATCCAGCGCGACGGAAGAATCGTGTTGGTTGGCGCTGCGAACAGTTCCACTTCGGCGACTTCAAACTACGATATCGCTGTCGCGCGACTGCAACCTGATGGGTCGCTGGATGCGGGATTCGGGTTCGCCGGCAAAACGCAGATACCCTTTGACCTCGCGCCCAATGCATTCGATGCCGGCTTTTCAGTCGCGCAGGAAAGCAACGACCGCCTGCTGATCGCCGGCACATCCCTTCTCAGTGCAAGTCTTGAAGTCGGGACGCTCGCGCGTCTGACTCCGAATGGCGCGCTGGACGCCGCGTTCGGCGTGTTCGGAAAGCGCACATACAATTTCTCCACCGCCTCGCCACCGGAGCAGGCTTTTACCGGCATTGCTTTTCAGGGCACGCAAATCATCGTGGCCGGATTCGTGGGGGTAAATGCAGGCTTCGACAACGTCGTATTGCGCCTGGAGAATGACCTGATCTTCGCCGACGGTTTCCGATAACCAGCGTTTGGATGCACGATCAAATTCGGTAGCCCGCGCACGGAATGCGCACTTCAGCATCGATGCAAGCTGCGACAGTGGTTCCGGCGAAAGATGCTGGCCTCCGCACGCCTTCCCTGCGCGGCCGACGCTCGCGCGTCGACGACGCCCATCACCAGCTGACGGGAACCACCCGACCCTGCGATGATGCAAAATCAACAGGCTGTGCACGGGGCGCAGTCTGGTCAATGCGTGGCCGCGCAGCGGTGCACACGAGCCGTCCAAGGAGTTCTGCATGTCCGATCACCATACCCTGCGCCGCGACGTCGGTCCCTTCGCACTGATGCTGACCGGCCTCGGCTCGATCATCGGCTCCGGCTGGCTGTTCGGCGCCTGGCGCGCGGCAGGCCTCGCCGGACCCGATGCGGTGTGGGCGTGGGTGATCGGCGCCGCGATCATCACGACCATCGCACTCACCTATGCCGAGCTTGGCGCGATGTTTCCCGAGTCCGGCGGCATGGTGCGCTACAGCCACTACTCGCATGGTTCATTGGTCGGCTTCATCGGCGCGTGGGCGAACTGGATCGCGATCGTCTCGGTGATTCCGGTCGAAGCCGAGGCCTCGGTGCAATACATGGCGTCATGGCCGTGGAAGTGGGCGCAGGACATGTACGTGCACATGCCCGATGGCCATGGCGAGCTCACCGTGATCGGACTGTCGATCGCGGCGGTGCTGGTCATCATCTATTTCCTGCTCAACTTCTGGAGCGTGAAACTGTTCGCGCATTCCAACAGCGCGATTACCGTGTTCAAGCTGGTGGTGCCGGCGATGACCGGTATCGCGCTGATTGCGAGCGGCTTCCACAGCGGAAACTTTTCGGTCGGCATCCACGGCGACGCGCACGTGATGGATTTCGCGGCCGTGCTGACCGCGGTCGCCACCGCCGGCATCGTTTTCAGCTTCAACGGTTTCCAGAGCCCGGTGAATCTCGCCGGCGAAGCACGCAATCCGGGCAAGAGCATTCCATTCGCGGTGCTTGGCTCGATCGCGTTGGCAACGGTTGTCTATGTAATCCTGCAGGTCGCGTACATCGGCTCCGTGCCACCGGAGTTGCTCGCGAAGGCCGGCTGGCACGGCATCGATTTCCGTTCGCCGTTTGCCGAGCTTGCGCTCATCGTCAACCTGCATTGGCTGGCGATGCTGCTCTACATCGATGCATTCATCAGCCCCAGCGGCACCGGCATCACCTACACCGCGACGACCTCGCGCATGATCTACGGCATGGAGCGCAATGGCACGCTGCCGCGCGTGCTCGGCCGCCTGCATCCGATCTACGGCGTGCCACGTCCGGCGATGTGGCTGAACCTCGTGGTGTCGTTCTTGTTCCTGTTCTTCTTCCGCGGCTGGGGCACGCTCGCTGCGGTGATCTCGGTCGCAACGATCATTTCGTACCTCACCGGCCCGGTCAGCGTGATGACGCTGCGTCGCACGGCCCCGGACCTGCATCGCCCGTTCCGATTGACGGGTTTGCCGGTGCTTGCGGGCATCGCATTTGTGATGGCGACGGAATTGCTGTACTGGGCGAAGTGGCCGTTGACCGGCGAGATCATCCTGCTGATGGTGGCCGCGCTGCCGGTGTACTTCTACTACCAGGCACGCAGCGGCTGGCGCGATTTCGGCCGCCAGCTCAATGGCGCGTGGTGGTTGATCGTCTACCTGCCGGTGATTGCCACACTGTCCTGGGCGGGCAGCGCGAAGTTCGGCGGCAAGGACTACCTGACCTGGGGCTGGGATCTTGCCGTCGTTGCCGCAGTCGGCATCGTGTTCTACATCTGGGGTGTGAAGTCGGG
>JBDSBK010000236.1:0-7470 GCA_039921645.1 Dokdonella sp. | reverse complement strand
GGGTCACACGCGGCCCGAGGGGTCCCATTGGCAAAGATGCAGCAGTACGCCGCTCGGATCGTGCACGAACGTGACGATCGCGCCATAGGGTTGCCGTTTCGGTGGCTGCACGCGCGCGCCTTCGAATGCGTCGCTGCCCAGCACAGCCGACACGTGCCGGTACCACGCCTGCGCGTCGTCCACGGTAAGGTGCAGCATGCAGTTTTCAGCGACATCCTTGATGTAATAGTTCTGGATGTAGAAATGCTGCTCGTCCGCGACGCGCACCAGCGCGAGTCCGTCCGCGACGTCGGCCGTGTGCCAGCCGAGAGCGGCATAGAAGCGCTTGCACAGCGCGAAGTCGCGGGCCGGAATGAAGGAGCGCAGATCGGAGACTTTGAGCGGGTTCATGGATACTCCAGGGCGTGAGAGTCGGAAGCACCCTCGTCATCGATTCCGAACAGTAGCAATTCGCGGCGCACGCAGTTTGCGGGCCATCGTTCACAAGTCGACGAATTCGTCTTCGTCGCTGTGCCAGTGACGCTGACCAGACCAATCGCCAGGCGACAACGTCATCGGGTTGATGCCGAAATCGAGCAGTCCGCCCGCATCGCCAAGGCGCCGCCACGTGCGACGCACACGGGGCATCGAATGGCGGTGGATGCCCGACTGTTTGCGTGGGGGAACGGCGGCAATGTCGATCCTGGACAAGCAGGACTCCGCTTGCACCCACACTCATGAAGGAACTTCATGCATTGCGGTATTGCCTGGCGAGCATATTCCGGGCGATAAATGAATCGCAACCCACTCGCGTTTTTTCATCCATCGCGTTGCTCTGGACATCGCGTCGACAAGCACGGATGGTTGAGCGCTCGATTTCCTGCCCACAACGATTCCCTCTCTTGCCTTCGAGACTGCCGCCCATGAGTTCCCGCGCCGAACCGCGTCGCTCCGCAATAGCCAGCGGTCTGTATGGCCTGCTGAATCCGATCCCGTTCGGATGCTTCGTTGCTGCGCTGATCTTCGACACGCTCTATTTGCGCAGCGGCGTGGCGCTGTGGAACAAGGGCGCCGCGTGGCTGATCGTGTTCGGTCTTTTGTTTGCGGTGATCCCGCGACTGATCAACCTGGTGCAGGTCTGGATCACTTCGCGTGTGTTCGCGACACGCATCGACCGGCTGGATTTCCTGCTCAACCTGTTCGCGGTCGTCGCGGCGATCTTCAATGCATTCGTGCACAGTCGCGATGCCGATGCGGTGATGCCCGCCGGCGAATGGCTGTCGGTGTGCACCGTCGTGTTTCTGTCCATCAGCCATCTTCTGGTGGCTGTGCAGAGCACCCGCCTCAAAGGGGGTCGTCCATGAAGAATTCCCTTCGTCGCGGCGCGTTCGCACTGGCCCTTGCAGCGGTCCTTGGCGGCTGCAGTGGAAAGGCCTCGCTCGAGCCCGCGCAGCAGTCGGGCAGCGCCCCGCCATTGCCCAAGGCACAGAACTTCCTCGTGCCACCGATGCAGGTACCGGACAAGGCGGGTTGGGCGCAGGGCCAATCGCCCAAGGTCGCTGCCGGCCTCAAGATCGAGCGAATCGCGAGCGGCCTGATGCATCCGCGCCAGCTCTATGCGTTGCCGAATGGCGACGTGCTGGTAGTCGAATCCAACGGTCCCGGCAGCGAGCCAGTGACGACGCCCAAACAGCTTGTCGCTGGAATGATCAAGGGAAATTCGGGCAAGGGTGACAAGGGTGGCAACCGCATCACGTTGCTGCGAAAAGCGGGGGGCGCTGCCGGTGGCGAATGGACGAAGCACGTGTTCATCGAGCATCTGCACTCGCCGTTCGGCGTGCAGCTGATCGGCGATTCGCTGTACGTCGCCAACACCGACGCGATCGTGAAGTTTCCCTATCAGAGCGGCGAAACGCAGATCAGCGCGTCCGGCGTGGCGTTCGCGGATCTGCCCGGCACCATCAACCACCACTGGACCAAGGCGCTGCTCGCGAGCAAGGACGGCGCAAAGCTCTATGTCGGTGTCGGCTCCAACAGCAACATCACCGAGAACGGACTCGAAGTGGAATACCGTCGCGCGGCCGTGCTCGAAGTGGACGTGGCCACGGGCAGCAGCCGCATCTACGCGTCAGGCATTCGCAACCCGACCGGCCTGCAATGGGAACCGCAGACCGGCAAGCTCTGGGCGATCGCCAACGAACGCGACGAGATCGGCGCGGACCTCGTGCCGGATTACCTCACCTCCTTGCAGGAGGGCGGCTTCTATGGATGGCCCTACAGTTACTACGGCCAGAACGTTGACGACCGCGTCGTGCCGCAACGCCCCGACCTCGTCGCGAAGGCGATCAAGCCCGACTACGCGCTGGGCTCGCACGTCGCCGCACTCGGCCTGTGGTTCTCGGAAACCAACGCGCTGCCGGAGAACGCGCTGCCGGAAAAATATCGTCACGGCGCCTTCGTCGCCGAACATGGCAGCTGGGACCGCTCGCCGTTGAGCGGTTACGCCGTCGTGCACGTCGCATTCGAGGACGGCAAACCGGTCGGCGCGCCCGAACCTGTCGTCACCGGTTTCTATTCGGACGACGAGAAACAGTTGTACGGCGCGCCGGTCGGACTCGCACAGGATCAGGATGGTGCTCTGCTGATTGCGGACGACGTCGGCGACACGGTATGGCGCGTGTCTGGCGACACGCGCTGACCGACACGGTCCATTTCACGACCAGCATGTTGCCGGTGTATGCGTTGCTCAGTGCGCGAGAAACGGAACGATCAACGCCACTGCCTGATCGGGTTGCTCTTCCATGATCCAGTGCCCCGAATCCTTGATCACGGCGCCCTGCACCTGCGTCGCGACCGATTCAAGTTCGGTCTTCATTGCAGTGCCGTAGGAATGATCGCCGCCGATCGCGAGGATCGGCATCTGCAGTTTTCCGACCTTTGCGAACTGCGCCTTGTTCTCTTCGGCGTCCTTCGCGAATGCAGCGAACTGACCGCCCAGCGCGTTGTGGATCGCGCCGGGCCGTGCATACAGTTCCGCATAGTGCTGGCGTGTCTGCTCGTCGATCCGTTTGGGATCGTCCGACAAATCGTTGTAGAACCGATCCAGCAGGATGCGTTCGCGCCCGGCCACCAGACGTTCGACATCCGGGCCGCGGAAATTGAAATGCCAGGTCTTCGGATTGGTGAGCTGCGCCTCCCAGTTGCCTAGCCCCGGCAACGGCGCATCCATGATCGCCCAACGCGAGACGCGCGCGGGGAACTGTGCGGCGAGCGCATAGCCGACCATGTTGCCGATGTCGTGCGTGACGAGCTGCACGTCGCGGACATCGAGCCGGTCGAGCATCGCGGCAATGTCCCGTGCCTGCGCCATTTTCTCGTAGCCGTTTTCAGGATGCGAAGACAGGCCCATGCCGCGCAGGTCGGGCACGATGACCCGATGATCGGCAGCAAGCTTCGCAGCGAGGGGTTGCCACATGTCGCCGGTATCGCCGAAGCCATGCAGGAGCAGCACGGCGGGTCCCTGCCCGCCCACGCGAACGAACTGGCTGCCACCGCTCACGGGCACGGACATGGTCTTGAAGCCTGACGGATACGGTTTCACTTCCGCGATGGCAGGCGATGACGCTGCGCACAGCAGCAGGAATGCGGAGAAAACACGCGTGCATCGGTGCAGACGAATGTTCGATGGACTGCGAAGCATGGCGAACTCCTTCAAGGCAACCGCTTGCCGGTTGCGATCAGACGGGTGGATCGCTTCAGCCCGCCGTGTTGAAGCACGCGACCGAGCGACGACGTTTGCATCCCCCCAATGGAGGCACGTTTTCCGGGCCCAAGCCTACTGCGGCGACCTGCGCCGTGGAAAGCATCGATGAAATAAAAAACCCCGATACACGAAGCCTATGCGCACTGCGAAACGGTGAAGACTACCTGCCGAGGGCTTGCAGCAGACGCAGGATCTCGTCGGGATCGCTGCGGCTCTCGCCGTCCTGCAGTTCGCCGAGACGTTCCGGCCGATAGCGCATGCCGGAGGCGAGCGCGCGTTTCGCCGACGCATGAAATTCCGTCGCGCCAGTCGCCACGCGCAACGCTGAAACGTTGCTCGCATCAATGCCTGCGCCGGGCATGATGACGATGCGCCGTGCTGCCTGGTCGACCAGCGCGCGTATCAGCGCGGCACCCGACGGCGCGGTCGGACATTGCCCCGAGGTGAGAATGCGCTCGCAACCGAGCGCGACGATGTCTTCGAGTGCGCGCTGCGGGTCGCGTGTCATGTCGAACGCGCGGTGGAAGGTCACGCCGAGATGTCCCGCTGCGGCAATCAATTGTCCGCATTGCGCCATGTCGACATCGCCATCGGCATCCAGCGCGCCAATCACCACGCCATCGCAGCCCAGTCGTGCGCATTGCTCGACGTCGCCAAGCATTGTCTCGAGTTCGAGATCGCTGTAGAGAAAATCGCCGGCGCGAGGGCGGATCAGCACATACAGCGGGATGCGCAGTCGATCGCGCGCGAGTGCGATCGTCGCATGGGTCGGCGTCAGCCCGCCGTCTCCAAGGCTTGCGCACAGTTCGATGCGATGCGCACCCGCCTCCTGTGCAGCCATTGACGAAGCCAGCGAATTGGCAGCGATTTCGAGCAGCGGAACGCCAGCGTCAGTCATCGGATCAATAGGTGCTTTTTGCCGGAATCAGCGCGTCCTGCTTGCGCGCATCGCACACCGCGTACGAAAAGCCCTTCTGGATCGCCCATGCACCTGCCTCACCGTGTTTGTTCAACGCGAGGAAGCCCACCTGCAGGTCTTTCGCGGCTGCGGGCTTGCGCTTGATGATGCGTGTGACGGCTTCGCGACATGCAGCCTCGGGCGAATGCCCCTGGCGCATGAGTTCGACGACGAGGAAGCTGCCGACATTGCGGATGACTTCCTCGCCGACGCCGGTCGACGTCGCGGCACCGACGTCGTTGTCGACGTACAGCCCCGCCCCGATGATCGGACTGTCGCCGACGCGGCCGTGCAGCTTCCACGCCATGCCACTCGTAGTGCAGGCGCCGGAAAGATTGCCATGCGCATCGAGCGCGAGCATGCCGATCGTGTCGTGGTTGCGCGCATCGCCACGCACGCCGTCCGCGGGCGCTGCCTGATACGTCTTCACTTCGCTGTTCGCGACCGGCTTGTAGTTCGCGGTTTTCAACCATTCGCGCCACGCCTGTTCGGACTCCGGCGTGAGCAGGTCTTCTTTCGCGAACCCCTGCTCCATCGCGAACTGCAATGCGCCGTCACCGACCAGCAACACGTGCGGCGTCTTCTCCATCACGCGCCGCGCGACCGAGATCGGATGCGCAATATGCTCGATTGCCGCGACCGCGCCGCAATTGCCATGCTCGTCCATGATGCTCGCATCGAGCGTCACGCGGCCGTCGCGATCCGGATACCCGGCGCGACCGACACTGTGGTTGCGCAGATCCTGCTCCGGCACGCGCGCGCCGGCTTCCACTGCGTCGAGCGCGCGGCCATCCTTCGAAAGAATGTCCCAGGCGACCTTGTTCGCGGCAACGCCGAAATCCCACGTGGAGACGACGCGCGCGGTACTCACCGATGGACGCGAAGCCGCGCGCGCAGGCGTGGCGCTTTGCGCCGTCCATAGCAGGGACGACGCCAGGATCGAATCGTGCAGAAACGTTCGGCGGTCGGTCATGCGGTCCTCCGGAATGAAGGAGGACTATCGGATAAATGCGCCTGGACGACAATCGGGAGTGTGAGTGCGTTGACGGAAGAGCGATCCGCGAGCGCGCCTGCTCGTGGTGCGGCTGCATGACGCAATCAGGTCTTCCTGCATGGACACGTATTGGCGCCGTGACCGCGAATGGCAAGAGCATGGACGCCGTCGATGCAGTGGTGCTGTTTCGGTCCACGGGCAGTCGTTCGATACCGCGCCAATGGATATCCACGGCGGCCTGCCACTGCGAAGCGCATGTTCGACGTGCGGAATGTCGGCGATCAGCGCGCGCACAATCCAGGGCGCTGGATTCCGCCGGGATCTCAATCCACATCGTTTTACCCGCTGCCTGCTCGTGATCGCCGTACGTGCAGATACGAATGCGCAACGCCCGGGTTCATGCGAGCATGCGCGTGCGCCGTGGGGATGGCGCCCATGGGGGGGAGCCGATGAATCGCGAACGCAAGACGCATCGCTGCGCAGTTCGGCGTACGCATTCAAGTCTCGGGTGGCGCGCAGCGGCATTGGCGGCGGGCTTGTCGGGTCTCGCGCTCAATGCGGGTGCCGTCAGCGGCGAAAGCGGAATTGCGCTCGACGTGAGATCGATGCACCTGCTCAATCCGGTCGACGGCTGGGTCGCGGGGCGCACGCAACTGCTGCGCACGGCCGATCGCGGCGAACACTGGCAAGACATCACGCCGCAGCCGGCGGATGTCGCCGATATCGACGCCGTATTCTTTGTCGATTCGCGCGAGGGCTGGACCGCGATTACGCGCGAAGATCCCGCTGCAACCGAAGCGCGGACGCCATCGTCCATTGCGCATACCCGCGATGGGGGTGCGCGCTGGTCGATCGAGCTGCTGCCGGCAGACGCATTGGCAGACGCAGTGCCGGTGGCGCTGGATTTCGTCGATGTACGCCATGGCTGGCTGATGGCGCGCGCGCATTCCAGTTCGAATTTCCAGCGCGGACGTCTGCTGCGTACCGACGACGCCGGCCGCAGCTGGCACGTTCTGCCGGCACCACCGATCGTCGCGCAACCTGTGTTCGTGTCGGCGCAGACGGGTTGGCTCGCCGGGGGGCCGCAACGCGATCAGATGTACGTGACGCGCGATGGTGGCAGCAGCTGGCAACGGCAGGTCCTGCCCGGCCTCGAAGCGAACAGCCGTGTCGTATTCCAGGCCCCCGACTTTCGCGGCAAGCACGACGGCACGCTCGCGCTCGCTCGTACAGACGCCCGCGACGCCTGGTCGCTCGTGCTCTACACCACCCACGATGGCGGTGCGCAGTGGCGCATCGAACGCGAGCTGCCGCTGTCAGGCGATGCCGCGACGGAACGTTGGGTGGCCGCGGCAGTGGACGCAAAAAACCTGATGATGACAGCGCCGAATCTCGACGCTCTTTCCGTGCTGCGCGACGGCATCGTGCAGCGCGCGCCAAATCTGCGCGACAGGTTGCCGACGGGTTCCGCGATCACCGCGCTCGATTTCAACGACGCGAACCTCGGCTGGATCCGCGTGGGGTATGGCCGCTGCGCCGCCTTCAAGACCGATTGTCGCCAGCAAAGCCGACTGTTGCGCACCGACGATGGCGGGCAAACCCTTGTCGACATCACTCCCCATATCGACTCGCCTGCGTCCAACCCGCCGCCCGACTCGGTGATCATCAGCCACAACCACAAGGGCTTCGATCAATGTGCGGCCGGCACCATCGCGCAGATGCAGTCGTGGTGGAGCAGCACGCCATGGAGCGATGCCAACATCTACATCGGCGGCA
>JBDSBK010000235.1:0-13990 GCA_039921645.1 Dokdonella sp. | reverse complement strand
CGCGCGCTGACCCGATAGAATAGGGGTTTCAAGCGGAATGCTTCCCCATGACCCCCCTGATTTTCGTGACCGGCGGCGTGGTGTCCTCCTTAGGCAAGGGCATCGCCGCCGCGTCGCTGGCTGCCATCCTCGAAGCGCGCGGCCTCCGCGTCACGATGATGAAACTGGACCCCTACATCAACGTCGACCCGGGCACGATGAGCCCGTTCCAGCACGGCGAGGTCTACGTCACCGACGACGGCGCCGAAACCGACCTCGACCTCGGTCACTACGAACGCTTCATCCACACGCGCTTGACGGGGAAGAACTCCGTCACCACCGGCAAGATCTACGAGAGCGTGATCGCGAAGGAACGCCGCGGCGACTATCTCGGCGCGACCGTGCAGGTGATTCCGCACATCACCGACGAGATCAAGCACCGCATCTACGAAGCGACGCAGGGCTATGACGTCGCGCTGGTCGAAGTGGGCGGCACCGTCGGCGACATCGAATCGCTGCCGTTCCTGGAAGCAATCCGCCAGATCCGCATCGAGCACGGCGCCGAGCAGGCGATCTTCATGCATCTGACCCTGGTGCCGTACATCAAGGCCGCTGGCGAGATCAAGACCAAGCCGACCCAGCACTCGGTCAAGGAATTGCGCTCGATCGGCATCCAGCCCGACGTGCTGCTGTGCCGCTGCGAGCAGCCGCTGCCGCAGAGCGAGCGCCGCAAGATCGCGCTGTTCACGAACGTGCCGGAAAAAGCGGTGATCAGTGCGACCGACGTCGACGTGATCTACCAGTTGCCGATGTGGCTGCACAGCCAGGGCCTGGACGATATCGTCGTCGAAAAGCTGCGCCTCAACGCGAAGCCGGTCGACTTGTCCGAGTGGGAACGTACCGTCGAGGCGGTAGAGCATCCACAGGGCGAAGTCACGATCGCGATCGTCGGCAAGTACGTCGAGCACAAGGACGCATACAAGTCGCTCGGCGAGGCCCTGCGCCACGGCGGCATCAAGCAGAAGACCGGCGTGAACCTGCGTTGGGTCGAGTCCGAGGAAATCGAGCGCCGCGGCGCCGAATTGCTCAAGGACGCCGACGGCATCCTCGTGCCCGGCGGTTTCGGCAAGCGCGGCTTCGAAGGCAAGATTGCGGCGGCACGCTATGCGCGCGAGCACAAGATCCCGTACTTCGGCATCTGCTACGGCATGCATGCGGCGGTGGTGGACTTCGCGCGCAACATCGCGGGCCTTGCCGGCGCCAATTCGAGCGAGAACGATCGCAATGCGGAGCACCCCGTCATCGCGCTGATCACCGAGTGGACGACAGGTGCCGGCGATGTCGAGAAGCGCGACGAGAGCTCGGGCAAGGGCGGCACGATGCGTCTCGGCGCGCAGGAATGCCGACTCAAGGCCGGCACTATCGCGCGCGAGCTTTACGGCCAGGACGTCGTTCGCGAGCGCCATCGCCACCGTTACGAATTCAATAATCGCTATCGCCAGCCGTTCGAGGACCTCGGTCTCGTGATCGCGGGCAAATCGATGGACGATCTGCTCGTGGAAATGGTCGAACTTCCGAATCACCCGTGGTTCGTCGCGTGCCAGGCGCATCCCGAGTTCACGTCGACGCCGCGCGACGGCCATCCTCTGTTCATCGGCTTCGTGCGCGCGGCGCGCGAGCAGAAGGCGATGCGCGAGGCGCCGCGCCTGGTGCAGGAGGCCGTGGCGTGATGCGTTCCGCTTCGCGTGGCACCTCTTTTTGTGGCAGCAGCATTTGTGGGAGCGGCTTCAGCCGCGATGCCTTTCCCGCATGCGCGATCAACATCAAAGGCATCGCGGCTGAAGCCGCTCCCACAGATTCAGTTCGCGCGAAATCGCATCGCACCGAGGTTGTTCGATGAAGCTGTGCGGTTTTGAAGTCGGCCTCGAGCAGCCGTTGTTCCTGATAGCAGGTCCCTGCGTGATCGAGTCGATGCAGTTGCAGCTCGACACCGCGGGTACGCTCAAGGAAATCACCGGCAAGCTCGGCATTCCCTTCATCTTCAAGTCGAGCTTCGACAAGGCGAATCGCACTTCGGGCACGAGTTTCCGCGGACCGGGTCTCGAAGAAGGTCTGAAGGTGCTCGCCGAAGTGAAGCGCCAGATCGGTGTGCCGGTACTCACCGACGTGCACGAATACACGCCGATGGATGAAGTCGCCGCCGTTGTCGACGTGCTGCAGACGCCGGCCTTTCTGTGCCGGCAGACCGATTTCATCCAGAACGTGTGCCGCGCCGGCAAGCCGGTGAACATCAAGAAAGGCCAGTTCCTGTCGCCGTGGGAAATGAAGCACGTCGCTGCCAAGGCGAAGGCGACCGGCAACGATGCGATCATGGTGTGCGAACGCGGCGCGAGCTTCGGTTACAACAATCTCGTCTCCGACATGCGTTCCCTCGCCGTGATGCGCGACACGCAATGCCCGGTCGTGTTCGACGCGACGCATTCGGTGCAGTTGCCCGGCGGCGCCGACGGAAAATCCGGCGGCCAGCGTGAATTCGTGCCGGTGCTCGCGCGTGCAGCGGTCGCGGTCGGGATTGCCGGCATCTTCATGGAAACGCACCCGGACCCGGACAAGGCGCTCAGCGATGGGCCGAATGCGTGGCCGCTCGGCAAGATGGAATCGTTGCTCGAGCTGCTCGTGGATTTCGACAGGGTCTCCAAGCGTCGGGGTTTCGCCGACTCTCCATGACAGCGCGAACAAACCTGATGGTGCTGTATCGCTGGCGTGTGCGGCCCGAGCGCGAAGAGATTTTCGCTGATGCTTGGTCGCTGATCACGCGCCAATTGCGCGAGCGGGGTTCGCACGGTTCGCGCCTGCACCGCGGCGACGACGGCTTGTTCTACGGCTACGCGCAATGGTGCGATGCTGATGCGATCGCGCAGGCATTCGCGCAGCCGATCGACGAAGACGCGGCGGCGCGCATGCGCGACGCGGTGGTCGAGAATTTTCCCCCGGTGCGTCTCGCGCCGATCGCGGATTACCTGATTCCTTTTCATTGAGACGACGATGACCAGCATTTCCAAGATCCATGCCCGCGAAATCCTCGACTCCCGCGGCAATCCGACGCTCGAAGCCGAAGTCACGCTCGCCGACGGTTCATTCGGCCGCGCGATGGTGCCGAGCGGTGCGTCGACCGGTTCGCGCGAGGCGGTCGAGTTGCGTGATGGCGACAGATCCCGCTATCTCGGCAAGGGCGTGAGGAACGCGGTCGCGAACGTCAACACGACGATCGCGAATGCACTCAAGGGTTTCGACGCAGCGGACCAGCGCGGACTCGATGCGAAGTTGATCGCGCTGGACGGATCGCCGAACAAGAGCAAGCTTGGCGCGAATGCGCTGCTCGGCGTTTCGCTCGCGAATGCGCATGCGGTGGCGGCGTCGAGGAAGTTGCCGCTGTGGAAACACCTCGCGGGTGATCGCCCCGCGCGCCTGCCGGTGCCGATGATGAACATCATCAACGGCGGTGCGCATGCGGACAACAATGTCGACATGCAGGAATTCATGATCCTTCCGATCGGTCTTCCGAATTTCGCCGAGGCGCTGCGCGCCGGGACCGAAATCTTCCACGCGCTGAAGTCGGTGCTCAAAGGGCGTGGCCTCGCGACAGCGGTCGGCGACGAAGGCGGTTTCGCACCGGATCTGAAGTCGAATGAAGAGGCGATCGAAACCATTCTCGCCGCGGTCGAGAAAGCGGGCTACCGGGTCGGTCGCGACATCTGGCTCGGCCTTGATGTCGCGAGCTCCGAGTTTTTCAAAGACGGCGCCTATCATCTCGAAGGCGAGGGCAAGGTGCTCACGCCCGAACAGCTGATCGAGTTCTACGCCGGCTGGTGCGCGAAATATCCGATCGTGACGATCGAGGACGGCATGGCCGAAGGCGACTGGGACGGCTGGAAGAAGCTGACGGACAAGCTCGGCAAGACCGTGCAGCTCGTCGGTGACGATCTTTTCGTGACGAACACGGCGATCTTCCAAGAAGGCATCGACAAGCACATCGCGAATGCGATCCTGATCAAGGTCAACCAGATCGGCACGCTGACCGAAACGCTCGACGCGATCGCGATGGCGGACAAGGCGAAATACGCGTCCATCATCTCGCATCGCTCCGGCGAAACCGAAGACACGACGATTGCGGATCTGTCGGTGTCGACGACGGCTACCCAGATCAAGACGGGTTCTCTCTGCCGCTCCGATCGCGTCGCCAAGTACAACCAGCTGTTGCGCATCGAGGAAGCGCTCGGCTCGACCGCTCGCTACGCCGGCAAGGATGCATTCCCCAACCTGCCGCTGTTCGGCCGCTGAGGTCTCGCGCACATGCTGCGCTGGGTCGCCCTGGTTCTGCTGATCCTGCTGATTGCACTGCAAGTGCATCTGTGGACGGGGCAGGGCGGCCTGCGCGATGTGTGGCGCATCGAGCAGCGTGTCGCCGAACAGAAAGCCGAGAATGCGCAGTTGAAGAAGCGCAACGAAACCCTGTCCGCCGAGGTCGAGGATTTGAAGCATGGCGACGAGGCCGTCGAGGAGCGGGCACGTTCCGAACTCGGCCTGTTGAAGCCCGGCGAGACGTTCTACCAGGTGGTCGAGCCGGGCGCCGGAGACAGCAAATCCGGCAGCGAGGCGGGCGCGAATGGCGGCCACTGAAGTGCTCTGGTGTGTCGTACCCGCCGCCGGGCGCGGCGCACGCTTCGGCGCGGAATTGCCGAAGCAGTACGTGATGCTCGCTGGTCAACCGTTGTTGCTGTGGACCCTGCAGCGGCTCGCAGCGAGTCCCTGTATCGCCGGTCTGATGATTGCGCTTGCCGCGGATGACGCGCACTGGCCGAAGATCGATGCGATAGCGAGCAAGCCTGTGCGGACGACGATCGGCGCTGCCGAGCGCAGCGGCTCGGTGCTGGCCGGCTTGCGCGCACTGCCGCCATCGGTTGGCGAGGATGCGTTCGTGCTGGTCCACGATGCGGCGCGACCGTGTGTTGCAGTGGCGGACATCGCACGCCTGATCGAGCTCGGCGTACCGGCGGGCGGTGCGTTGCTGGCGACGCCGCTGCGCGACACGCTGAAACTTTCCGATCGCGATGCGCGGGTCGTGGCGACCGAACCGCGCGAGGCGCGCTGGCGCGCATTGACTCCCCAGTTGTTCCGGCGCGGCGAACTGACGCTTGCGCTCGAGCGCGCAGGGCGCGATGGGGTTGCCATCACCGACGAGGCGATGGCGATCGAACGCACTGGCCAGCGGCCTTTGCTCGTCGAAGGCGCAGAGAGCAACATCAAGGTGACGACGTTCGCCGATCTTGCGCTCGCCGATTTTCTGTTGACCCGATCCGGATAGAAGAACCCCATGCGCATAGGCCAAGGCATCGATGTCCACGCATTTGGACCCGGCGATCACGTCGTGCTCGCGGGCGTTGCGATCCCGCACGAGCATGGCCTGGTCGCGCACTCGGACGGCGATGTGGTGATCCACGCGCTGTGCGATGCGTTGCTTGGCGCGCTCGCGCTAGGCGACATCGGTCACCATTTTCCGCCATCGGACGCGCGCTGGAAGGGCGTCAGCAGCCGGCATTTCCTGCTGCATTGCGCGGCGTTGGTGATGGAGCAAGAGTACGTGTTGTCGAACGCCGACATCACGGTGGTGTGCGAGCAGCCAAAACTGGCACCCCACGTCGAGGCGATGCGGCGCAATCTTTCGATCGATCTGGGCTGCGCGATCGGCGATGTCAGTGTCAAGGCGACGACCAGCGAGAAGCTTGGCTTCACGGGCCGTGGCGAAGGCATCGCCGTATTCGCGGTCGTGCTGCTGCAGCGCCGGCGCCCGTCGATGACGGTAGGCAGCGATCAGGATCCGGAACTACGCGCGCTGATCAGTCGCCTCGAACCGGACCCGGAAACGTGAGCGATGCGTTGCCGTATGCGTACGGCGGACCGATCGTCGAAGGCGCTTTGCGTGCGCAGCCAGCGGACTTCCGCGTCGAGGAAATACTGGGTTTCGAGCCGAGCGGCGCCGGCGAACACGCCTTCCTGCTGATCGAGAAGGAAGGCGCGAACACCGAATGGGTTGCGCGCCAACTCGCCGTCGCCGCAGGCGTTGCACCGATGGTGGTCGGATTCGCAGGCCTCAAGGATCGACACGCGATCACACGCCAGACCTTTACCGTGCAGTTGCCCGGCCGAGCGGATCCGGATTGGGAAGCGCTGGCGATTCCGGGCGTACGCGTGCTGGCCGCCACCCGGCACAACCGCAAGCTCAAGCGCGGCGCACATCGTGGCAACCGTTTCAGCATACGGCTGCGCGATGTACGCGGCGATCGCGACGCGGTCGCGCAGCGCCTGGCGGTCCTGCGCGAGCGCGGGGTGCCGAACTATTTCGGCGAACAGCGGTTCGGCCGCGATGGCCAGAATGTCGCTCTCGCGCACGCGTTGTTCGGCGGTCGACGCATGCCGCGGCCGCAACGAAGCATCGCTTTGTCCGCCGCCCGATCGGAGTTGTTCAACCACGTGCTCGGCGCACGGGTCGCTGCAGCGACATGGGATCGGGCGCTCGATGGCGATGTGTGGATGCTCGGCGGCTCGCACGCGATTTTCGGCCCCGAAGCATGGAACGACGACCTGGCGCAGCGGCTCGCGTTGCTCGACATCCATCCGACGGGTCCGATGTGGGGGCGCGGCGAGCTGCGCAGCACGGGTGCGGCGCATGCGCTCGAACGCGCGATGGTCGACGCGCAACCCGCATTGGCGCGCGGGCTGGAGCAGGCCGGGCTGGAGCAGGAACGCCGTGCCTTGCGCCTGACCGTCGGCGATCTCGCGCATGCCTGGGAAGCCGAGGATGTACTGGTGGCCGAATTCAGCCTCGGCAGCGGCGCTTTCGCGACGACCGTGTTGCGGGAGTTGTGCGGCTGGCATGCCGACAAAGCGCGATTCGGCCAATCGACGCCTTTCGACGCCGTGGCGAGTGCCGACGACGACGAACCGGCGTAGTCTGCAATCGCGGTCGTGGCGATCGGCGCGGCGACCGCGTCATTGCAGCGGAGGTCGTCATGAAAATGTTCGCAGTCGGTGCTGGGCTCCTGCTCTGCCTGGGGCTTACGGCATGCGCAGGAACCGCAAGCAATTCCCGCTTGGCCGGCCATCAGTCGATGTACGACGATGTCGATTACGGCAAGATCATTACGGTCAATCAGTGGGCGCTGAAGCGCGGCGCGACCGTCGTGTGGATCAATTACCCGACGACGAACACGCATACCAAACCCACCGACGGTTGATCGTGTAGGGACGTTTGCGAACGGACCGCAACCTGGGCTGGCGAATGCGGCCTGGGTGTTGCCGCGCCCGTATGCGTAGCCGCACGCGAGGTGTGCCACCAATTGCCGCACCATAGAATGTAGCCGCAAAGCGGTTTGCAGCGATCCCGCTACCGCGACGCGCGCGACATCCGCAACGCGTGAAGCTGAGCTGCGAAGGCCGTCGAGCGCACGATCTTGCGCGGCCGGTGCATTCGCGTTGCCCGCTACTCTCTCTGCAGCAGCACGATCACCGCGCCGGTGCCGCCTTGCGCAGGACGCGCCGACGTGAAGGCGAGTACGTCGGCACGACGACGCAGCATCGAATCGGTCAGCTGCTTGAGCACCGGACCTGCTGCCTTCGAACGCAAACCCTTGCCGTGCACGATGCGCACGCACAGCAAGTCATGGTGGCGGCAGTCGTCGAGGAATTCGCGGATCGCCTCGCGCGCGACGGCGCTGGTCATTTCGTGCAGGTCGATTTCGGCGCGTACGCTGAACTGGCCGCGCCGCAGGCGTGTCAGCAGGCGTGATTGCTGACCGGCTTTCAGATACGTGATTTCGTCGCCGGATTCGATCTGCGCCGGGTCGATCGCATGCGTCAGCAGTTCGCCACGGACCTTGGCTTCGTCGAGCAAAAACTGGGTCGGTTCCGGCGCTGGGCGCGTACGTGAGGGCGCGGCAACGGTGACCGGCTTGAGCACGCGCACATGCCCGATCGCGTCGCGGAACAGGCGTGCATCGTCGCTGGCTTCGTCGTCGGCAGACATGCGCGCAGGCTAGCAGAACCACCTGTACCGAAGATTTCCCGTCGCCTCTGAGCCGCGCGGAACCTGCGGCCGAGCGGACGAATCCGCTACTATTCGTGGTTTCCGCAATACGTCCCGAGGTCGTCCGCTGCGTATCGACGCTGCGACGCACTCCGAGCAGGAAGCCGCATGCGAGTTCTGGTGAGCAATGATGATGGTGTCGACGCGCCCGGCATCCGTGTGCTGGCGGCGCGTCTGGCCGAAGTCGGCGAAGTCACCGTCGTTGCGCCGGATCGCGATCGCTCCGGCGCCAGCAACTCGCTGACGCTGGACGCGCCGATTCGCGCCGTCCGTCTCGACAACGGCAGCTATCGCGTCGCGGGTACACCGACCGATTGCGTGCACATCGCATTGTCGGGCCTGCTCGACCATGAGCCGGACATTGTCGTTTCCGGCATCAACAATTCGGCGAACCTCGGCGACGACGTGATCTATTCCGGCACGGTGTCGGCTGCGATGGAAGGTCGCTTCCTCGGCTTCCCCGCGATTGCCGTTTCGCTGGTTTCACACGACCACATCGGCGTTCACTACGACAGTGCAGCCGAAGCGGTACTGCTGCTGATGCGTCGTCTGCTCGTCGATCCGTTGCCGGCCGACACGATCCTCAACGTGAATGTGCCCGATCTGCCGTGGAGCGAAATCCGCGGGTTGGCAGTCACGCGCCTGGGCCGGCGTCATCGCTCCGCGGCGTGCATCGCGCAAACCGATCCACGCGGTCGCCCGATCTACTGGATCGGACCTCCAGGCGATGTTGCCGACGACGGCCCGGGCACCGACTTCAACGCGGTACGCGATGGCTATGTGTCGATCACACCCATCCACGTCGACCTGACGCGTTTTCAGGCGCTCGAGAAGGTCAGCGGTTGGGTCGAGGCGTTGCAGCCCGCTTTTGCGGGCCGCGCGTGAGGGCCTGCGCATGAGCCTGTTCTCGCGACGCGATTCCGCCGCACAGGGCTTGGGCATGACGTCGCAGCGCGCGCGCGATCGCCTGATCGAGCGTCTGGTGGCGGAAGGCATCCGCGATCGTCGCGTGCTCGATGTGATGCGCCAACTGCCGCGACACCTGTTCATCGACGAGGCGCTTGCCTCGCGCGCTTACGAGGACACGGCGCTGCCGATCGGCCAGGGGCAGACGATCTCGCAGCCATATGTCGTCGCGCGCATGACCGAAGCGCTGATCGAGGCGAAGATGCCGCGCCGCGTGCTCGAGATCGGCACGGGCTCGGGTTACCAGTGCGCGGTGCTCGCGAAACTGGTCGAACAGGTGTTCACCGTCGAACGCATCGACGAATTGTTGCGCAACGCGCGCCGACGCTTGCGCAAGATCGCGATCGAGAACGTGCGTTCGCGGCATGCGGATGGTCGTCTGGGTTGGCCGGACGAAGCACCGTTCGATGCGATCATCCTGACGGCTGCCGGTACTCAGCTGGAAGACGCGTTGCTCGGCCAGCTTGCGCCGGATGGGTGCCTGATTGCGCCGGTCGGACCGCCTGGGCGGCAGACGTTGCTGCGTGTGCGCGCGGACGACACCGGCTGGCTGCGCGAATCGCTCGGGGCGGTCAGCTTTGTGCCCCTGCTCGGGGGAATCGGGTGAACGTTTCGGCAATGGAACGACGCAAGGAAACGGCACGATGAAGTTGTTTCGACCGCTCTACGAGCGTGCCCTCGTCTGGGCGGCGCATCCGCAAGCCGAGCGTTTCCTCGCCGGGCTGAGCTTCGTCGAGGCGATCATCTTCCCGGTTGCCCCTGAAATCATGCTCGCGCCGATGGTGCTGGCGAAGCCTCAACGCTGGGCGCGTTATGCCGCGATCAGTCTGCTTTGCTCGGTGCTGGGTGCCCTGGTGGGTTACGCGCTTGGACATTACGCCTTCGACGCAGTGCGCCCGCTGCTCGCATGGCTCGGCTGGCTTCCGAGCATCGATGCGAAGGTCGAAGAGTTGCGCGGCCAGGTGGTCGCGCATCCGTGGAATGCATTCTGGCTGCTGGTGGCTGCCGGCTTCATTCCGGTACCGCTGAAGATATTCACCTGGGCATCGGGCATTGTCGGCATGCCGATGTTGCCCTTCCTCGGCGGCATGATCATCGGCCGCGGCAAGCGCGTGTTCCTGCTCGCGGGCCTGATCCGTCTCGGCGGCAAGCGCGCCGAGGAGGCATTGCACCGTTGGATCGAATGGATAGGTTGGGCCTTGATCGCGCTGATCGTCGGCTTGGTTATCTACCTTAAGTTCTTTCGGTAAACTATTGTCATGAAAAGATATTCGAGACGCGTTCTCGCGCTGCCTCCGGCCTTGGCGGCGCTGTTGCTCGCGGCGTGCGCATCGACCGGTCCGGCACCGGTCGAGGATCGCAGTCTTGGCGGATCGCAACGCGACGTGGCGACACGTCCGTCCGAATCGCGGCCGGCATCTGTGCCGAGCGGCACTTACCGCGTGGAACGTGGCGACACGCTGTACAGCATCGCGTTTCGGCACGGGATGGACTATCGCGATCTGGCGACATGGAACGGTATCGCTGCGCCGTACACGATTTTCGTCGGACGCGAGCTTCGGCTGGCTGCAGCCGGCGTGTCGTCGACGCACACGGTTTCTGCAGGCGTGCCGCACTCCTCGACGACCGCTCGGCCATCTGTGACGACAGCATCCTCATCGAGCCGACCCGCTGCAACTTCGTCGCCGGCACCCGCACCCTTCGAGAACGTGACCGAGCATTCGGCGACTTCCAGCGCGTCGCCGTCGTCCGCGCCGGCAGTGGCATCGACACAGCCGGCGGCTACTACCGCATCGCCATCGCCGTCACCGCCCACAACGCCGAATGTCGCTGCGACGACTCCCAGATCTGCAAATACGACTTCTGCCGCAGCCGCGCCGTCGACTCCGGCACCGCCGCCGTCAGCCGTATCGAGCGGATCCGGCGATGTCGCGTGGAGCTGGCCCGCCGATGGCCAGGTCGTCGGCGGCTATGTTGGCGGCGATCAGACAAAACAAGGCGTCGACATTGCAGGCAAGGCCGGCGATCCGGTGCGCGCGGCTGCCGACGGCACTGTGGTGTACAGCGGCAACGGCCTGATCGGCTATGGCGAACTGATCATCGTCAAGCACAGCCCGAGTTTCCTCTCCGCGTACGGCCACAACCGCAAGCGGCTGGTCAAGGAAGGCGACCGCGTCAAGGTGGGGCAGACGATCGCGGAGATGGGATCGAGCAGTGCCAGTCGCGACTCGCTGCATTTCGAGATCCGCAAGAACGGCAAGCCGGCGAATCCGGTCGACTATCTGCCGCGGCGCTGACGGCGCTAAGCTCTGCCGGTGACCGCGCCGATTCCCGACGAACCGCCATCCACGCCCGAGGAGCTGCTCGATCTTGTCGATGCGGTCGAGCCGCAGGACGAGGAATCGCGCACGTCCACCAGCGCCTATCTCGGCGAGATCGGACTGATCCCGTTGCTCGAAGCGAGCGAAGAATGGGCGCTCGCCGAACGCATCCAGGACGGTGATGCGGAGGCGCGCCGGCGCATGATCGAGTCGAATCTGCGTCTGGTGGTGAGCGTTGCGCGACCGTATGTCGGACGCGGCGTGGCATTCCTCGATCTGATCGCCGAGGGCAACCTCGGGCTGATCCGCGCGGTCGAAAAGTTCGATCCGCAGCGACGTCTGCGCTTCTCGACGTATGCCGTGTGGTGGATTCGTGAGGCCGTGCAGTCGGCGATCATGAATCAGGGACGCACGGTGCGCATACCCGTGCATGTGCTGCGCGAACTTGCGCAGGTACTGCGCGCGGAGCGCGAGCTCGCCGCTCGCCTGGGATCGGCGCCGAGTCTGGATCAGATTGCGGCTGCCGTGGGCAAGGCGGTGCAGGATGTCGCCGAACTGTTTCGCGTGAGCGAGCGCATCGGTTCGCTCGATGCCGTGGATGCAGGCGAACGCGCGCTGATCGGATACATCCAGGAAAGCGACGACGCGACGTCGACCGAAAGTGCGCTGGCGATCAGCGGCGAACGCTTGAACGAGTTGATCGCGACGTTGAACGAACGACAACGCCTCGTGCTGCAACGCCGCTTCGGTCTCGACGGCACGCCGGTGCAATCGCTCGCCGACATCGGTCGCGATCTCGGCATCTCGCGCGAACGCGCACGGCAGATACAGGAAGAAGGCCTCAAGCGCCTGCGCAAGCTCTCCGCACATTGATCTGCACAGCGGCTTCCGCCGCTCCAGCGCATCGCAGTTGCGCCGACAACGCGCAGACTTGTAGGAGCGGCTTCAGCCGCGATGGTCTTTGTTGTTTCATTCGAACCAATGAGCGCCACCACTCTGACTCCTTCAACGATCGCCTCCACCAACCAGGAAGTCCCATGCGCCTCGCCTCATCCTCGCCGGCATCCTCCTCGTCACCCTCGGCACCCTTGCATTCGCCGGTGCCCTCGATTTCACCCATGACGCGAAGATCGTCGAGATCAGCGACCTGTCCGTCTCGATGAAGGAGCAGAAAACCCTGCTGCAATGGGGCGGTGTCGTGGGGATTGCCATCGGCCTTGGGCTGATCGGAACGGGTGCGCTGCGCAAGTAGAGATGGCGTGCTCAGCGTTGCGACAAGCAAGATCCGCCCCGATGGCGGTCGGACGCGTGCCGAACGGCACGGGAGGTATTCGAACGGGCGCGGGTCGCAGGAGCTGGGACGCCGCGCGATGGCGCGGGCGGGGTGCCGTCCCATCCCACTGCGAAAAAGCGAACCCGGGCCTTGATCGGCCGGAGACTTGGCCGGAATTCGCATCATTCGCTGTTTGGATAGGCATGGAAAGCACCGGCGGCATGCCGATGAACGACGCGGGGGGAACTGCCCGCGGTCGAGCGGAAGCTTCGTGGTGCCGCGCTGACCATGATCGCCAACTGCCGGAGAGCCACCTGTGAAGAACCAGCGATTGTCCAATGGAATGCTGCGGCGGGTGTTGATCGCGTTCTCGACCTGCGTCGCCCCGATCGCACACGCGATCACGTACCAGGTCACCACGACGGCCGACCTGCCCGACGACGGCCTCGGCGTCACCGCCTGCCATACCAGCGCCGGCGGCTGTTCCCTGCGCGCGGCGATCATGAAAGCGAACCAGGTCGACGGTACCGACATCATCCACGTGCCCGCCGGCACGTACACGCTCACGATTCCGCCGAGCGGCGCCGATGGCGACGACCGCGGCGACCTGAACATCACGAGCTCGATCGCGATCACCGGCGCAGGCGCCGGCCGCACGATCATCGACGGCAACGCGACCGATCGCGTATTCGACATTTCCGTCGGCCAGTTCGTCGGCCTGACCGGCCTGACAATCCGCAATGGCAACCAGCGCGAAAACGGCGCGGGCGTCCGCAACGCCGGCATCCTCACGATCGACCACTGCACGATCGAGGACAACATCACCGTTGCCAACGGCATCAGCGGCGATGGTGCCGGCATCTACAGCTCGGGTTCGCTGACCGTCGACGCCAGCCTGATCCGCTCCAACGAGGTGCAGGGCGTGGGCAACGGCGGCGGCATCGGCAGCTTCGGCACCGCGCTCATCCGCGGGAGTACGATCAGCGAGAACACCGCCGCCAACGGCGGCGGCATTTTCGTCGTCAACCACGGTCAATACCTGTACGTGGTCGACAGCACGCTCAGTGGCAACGCAGCCTACAACGACGGCGGCGGCATCTTCAGCGTGGAGTCGGCCGGCTCGAGCAACGTCGTCGGCCTGTACAGCACCTCGGTGCTCGGCAACGACGCCAGCAACGACAGCGACGGCATGGGCTCGGGCGGCGGCATCTACGCGCCCGGCAACAACGGCGCGCGCTTCATCGTCGTCAACACCATCGTCGCAAACAACACGATCAACGGGCGCAACGCGTTCGACGATTGCGCCGG
>JBDSBK010000234.1:0-3599 GCA_039921645.1 Dokdonella sp. | reverse complement strand
ACTCGTCGATGATCGCGGCGAGGCTCGGGTAATCAGCGCATGCGTACTTGCGGTATTGCCGGATCGAGAAAGCGCTGGAGCCCTTGACGCCCGGGTCGATCAACGCAATGCGCGCGTGCGTGCCGCCGACATCCGCCGCAACCAGCGCACCCGCGTGTTGGTCGGACACCATGTGCTGGCGGCTTTGGCTGCTGTTCACCCGATTCCTCACCTGTTGCGAATGCCCCGGCACGTGCGATCGCCGTGTCCGGGGCTTGACGCGGCGCAGTCTCGATGCCTCTGACAACGTTGTCAATACGCACCGCAAAATGACCCGATTCTGGTACAAAGCTACTATTCGCGCCGTTGAGACATACCGGGTCAATCGCGCAAATAGCCCCATTTGACCCGGCATATGCGCCAAAACGTCGGCAAGCGCCGTGGAAATGACAACGTTGTTCCCATATTAATGAAACATGCCACAGCCATGCGACCATGGCTGCTGGATCCGCCACCGCAGGAGAGAGCCGATGTCAGTCGCCGCCACCGCGTCGAAGCCCCAGGACTACCGCACGCCGATGCTGATCATCGGCCTCCTGTTCTTCATCTTCGGCTTTGTCACGTGGATGAATGGGCCGCTGATCCAGTTCGTCGAACTCGCGTTCGAGTTGAATACGGTGAATGCGTTCCTCGTGTTGATGGTTTTTTATCTCTCGTACTTTTTCCTTGCCCTGCCCGCCGCCGCATTCCTGCGCCGCAGCGGCATGAAGAAAGGCATGGCGATCGGGCTGCTGACGATGGCTGCCGGCGCGCTCGTATTCGGTGAATTCGCGGTGCGCCGCTGGTATCCGGGCGCACTCGGCGGCCTGTTCGTGATCGGCGCCGGCCTCGCCCTGCTGCAGACCGCGGCGAATCCGTACATCAGCATCCTCGGCCCGATCGAAAGCGCCGCGCAGCGCATCGCATTCATGGGCATCTGCAACAAGATTGCCGGCATCCTTGCGCCGCTGCTGCTCGGCGTGCTGGTCATGCACGGCTTGGGCGACCTCAGGACGCAAGTCCAGGCCGCCGACCCGCAGGCGCGCGCGGTCCTGCTCGATGCATTCGCCGCACGCATCCACGCGCCCTACCTCGTGATGGCGCTCCTGCTCGGACTGCTCGGTATCTGGATCGCGCGTTCGCCGCTGCCCGAGGTTCGCTCGGCCGATGCGAACAGCGCCGGCACGGATGCGCGGCAAGACCGTGGCAGCATCTTCGCGTTCCCGCATTTGTGGCTCGGCGCGTTGTGCCTGTTCGTGTATGTCGGCGTGGAAGTCATGGCGGGCGATGCGATCGGCACCTACGGCCGGGGCTTCGGTCTGCCGCCGGACGAGACCAAGTTCTTCACGTCGTTCACGCTGAGCGCGATGCTGGTTGGCTATGTCGTCGGGCTGCTGACGATTCCACGCTTCATCTCGCAATCGCGCTACCTGGCGCTGTCGGCAGCGCTGGGCGTTGCACTCGCCATCGGTGCATTCCTGACCAAGGGCTACGTGTCGGTGGGATTCGTCGCAGCACTCGGCTTCGCCAATGCGATGATGTGGCCCGCCATTTTTCCGCTCGCGATCGCCGGACTCGGGCGCCTTACCGAAACCGGTTCGGCGCTGCTGATCATGGGTATCGCCGGCGGCGCCATCGTGCCGCAGGGATTTGCGCTGCTGCGCGAGCACTATGACTTTCAGCTCGCCTTCGTGTCGCTGATCGTGCCCTGCTATCTGTACATCCTGTTTTACGCGCTGAAAGGTCACCGCGCAGGCCGGATTACGCACGCGGGTTGATCGCGGATTTTCCAGCAGACCATGCGTCGACTACGATGGCGCAACGTATCCAAAGGCAAACGCCGGTGAATCGACCCACGATCAAGGATGTCGCACGACGCGCGAACGTTTCACTGAAGACGGTTTCGCGCGTCATCAACAGCGAAGCGTCGGTGCGCGAGGACACGCGCGAACGCGTGCAGCGCGCGATCGACGAGCTCAACTATGCACCGGATCAGGCCGCGCGCAATCTGCGCAGCGCGTCTTCCCACGCGATCGGTCTCGTCTACGACAATCCGAACCCGTACTACGTGATCAGCGTGCAGAACGGCGTTCTCGCCGCGTGTCACGACCAGGGTTACGGTCTGCAGATCCATCCCTGCGATTCGAGCGTGCCCGATCTCGCCGACGAATTGTGCGACCTCGTGCGACGCACGCGTCTCGCCGGACTGGTGCTCGCGCCGCCGATGTCCGAGCGCATGGAACTGATCCGCTACCTCGCCGACAACGGCATCAAGTTCGTGCGCATCATCTCCGCTGCAGAAGATCCCGACGACGGTTATCCGTGCGTGTACGTCGACGATCGCGACGCGGCTTACGACATCACCGAACACCTGATCCAGCTCGGTCACCAGCGCATCGGTTTCCTCTGGGGCGGCGCGGAACATCGCTCCAGCCCGGAACGCTTCAAGGGTTACGAGAGCGCGCTCAAGGATTACGACATTCCGCTCGACAAGAAACTCGTGATCCCGGGCGACTATTCGTTCGACGACGGATTCCGCGGCGCACGCCGGCTGTTCGCGTTGCGCGACCGACCGACGGCGATCTTCGGGTCGAACGACGAAATCGCTGCCGGCGTGCTCGCGGCGGCGAAGGCGAACAGCATCGACGTGCCGTACGAATTGTCGATTGCCGGCTTCGAAGACAGCCCGTTCTCGAAACAGTCGTGGCCCGCGTTGACGACCGCGAAGCAGGCGACCGAAGACATCGCACGTCACGCCGCGTTGCGCCTGATCGCCGAACTCAAGCCCTCGACCAGCGGCGCTGCGCCCGTCAATCGCGGGTTCAGTCCGCAACTGGTGATACGCGATTCGACCGCGCGCGTCGGACTCAAGGCAAGGAAAAACGACTGACCATGCAGCATCCACCCACGCGAGTGCCGGAATCCACCCGCATGTACCAGGAAGTGCGCGAATCCGCGTCCGCGATCGCGCAGCAGCTCGAAGCGAACCAGGCCGTGATTGGCGAGCTGGTGGCATCGCTGCACCGTCACCCGCCGCGATTGATTGCGACCGGTGCGCGCGGAAGCTCGGACAACGCGGCCACGTTCGCGAAATACCTGTTCGAAACGCGACTCGGCATCACCACCACCTCGGCTGCACCCTCCGTGCAATCGATCTACGCCGCCGATCAGGATCTGGATGGCGCGCTGTTCCTCGCCATATCCCAATCGGGCAAGAGCCCCGACCTCGTCGATCAGGCCGATGCCGCGAAACGCGCAGGCGCGCGCGTGGTCGCGATGGTCAACGTGGTGGACTCGCCCCTGGCACGCACGGCGGACTTCGTGATCCCGTTGCGCGCAGGGCCGGAGCTCAGCGTTGCCGCGACCAAGAGCTTCCTGTGCTCGCTCTCGGCGCTCATGCATCTCGCTGCAGAATGGAAGTGCGACACCGCAATGCGGAGCGCACTCGACGGCGTGCCAAAAGCGCTGGAGGCGAGCTGGACGCTCGACTGGTCGTCGCTTGTGGACGGCCTTGCCGACGCGCACAACCTCTTCGTCGTCGGCCGGGGTCTCGGCCTCGCGACCGCGCAGGAGATTGCCCT
>JBDSBK010000233.1:0-2765 GCA_039921645.1 Dokdonella sp. | reverse complement strand
CGAGAAGGTCGGCGCCGCGCACGACGTGCGTGATCGCCTGCGCAGCGTCATCGACGACGACGGCAAGCTGGTACGCACAGATTCCATCCGCGCGCCAGACGACGAAGTCGCCGACTTCGCGACGAAGATCTTGCGTGGTTGCGCCCTGGATTTCATCCTCGAATCCGATTGTTTCGTTGCCGACGCGAAGGCGCCATGCCGGCGGGCGCTCGACCGGCTGCGCAGTGCACTCGGCGGGGTGAATGCCGGCGAACGGCTCGAGGTCGCTGCGCGTGCACCAGCAGCGATAGGCGTGGCCAGTCGACTCGAGTTCCCTCAACGCGCCAGCATAGATTTCGGAACGTTGGCTCTGCTGGATGATGTCGCTGTCCGATTCGAGTCCGAATGCCGCCAGGGTTTGCAGGATGCTTTCCGCTGCACCGGCGAGTTCGCGTTCACGATCCAGGTCTTCCATGCGCACGATCCACTCGCCGCCGGCAGCGCGCGCAAAAAGCCAGCTGCCGACTGCGGCAACCAGCGAGCCGAAATGCAGCGATCCGGTGGGCGAGGGGGCGAAGCGTCCGCGATGCATGGGATGGTGTAACGGAGAAGGATGATGGCGCCCGACGACCCGCATGGGCGTGTCGTCCGTCATGCTTGAGTTCAGTGGATGAGCGCCACATTATGCCGCCATGTGCAGCTTGCACGCTCGCAGGAGTCACGTCCCCATGATGCGCGTCCTACTTTTCATCGGCACCAACATCGCGGTGCTGGTGCTGCTCAATATCGTGTTGTTCATCGTGCAGGGCGTGTTCCATGTCCGGCTCGGCAACTACGCCGGCTTCTTGCTGATGGCGGCCGTGATGGGTATGGGCGGTTCGTTCATTTCTCTTGCGATGTCGAAATGGATCGCCAAGCGCACAACCGGGGCACAGGTCATCACCGAGCCTCGCAACGAGTCCGAGCGCTGGCTTCTCGATACCGTGCGCAGCGAAGCGCAGAAGGCCGGCATCGGCATGCCTGAAGTCGCGGTCTACGACGCCCCGGACATGAATGCGTTCGCTACGGGGATGAGTCGCAACAGTGCGCTGATCGCGGTCAGTACAGGGCTGCTGCAAAGCATGGACCGCAACCAGGTGCAGGCGGTGCTCGGCCACGAGATCACCCATGTCGCGAACGGCGACATGGTGACGATGGGCCTGATCCAGGGCGTGCTCAACACCTTCGTTATTTTCTTCGCGCGCATCATCGGAACGGTGGTCGACAACGCGCTCAGCGGCAACCGCAACAGCGAAGGCAACGGTGGCGGTTTCTTCTACTTCATCATCGTGATGGTGCTGCAGGTTGCGCTCGGCTTTCTCGCTTCGCTCATCGTCATGAGGTTTTCGCGCTGGCGCGAATTCCGCGCAGATGCCGGCGGTGCGCGCCTCTGCGGTCGCGACAACATGATTTCCGCGTTGCAGCGGCTTGCAGGAAATCAGGGGGAAACCGCGTTGCCAAAGGCGATTCAGGCGTTCGGCATTTCCGGGGAAGGCGGCTTCAGCCGCCTGCTGATGAGTCATCCACCGCTCGAGGAACGAATCGCTGCGCTGCGCGCAGCGTGATTGGCGGCATTGCGCACGCTTCTTCGCGTTTTCGGCGAAACAGAAAGCGCATCGCGCCGCTGGAGACAGCACGACCATTCGTACCGGGTCGCCCGGTGCGAATGGCGTGGGATGAATGCGTGCGTTACGCCGCGGCGTGACTCAGGATCTTCTCCGGTTCCTGCAGGAAATTGCCCTGTACGAAGTTCACGCCGCAGCTGAACAGGATCGACATGCTCGCCGCATCCTCGACGAATTCGGCGACCGTCAGTTTGCCGGCATGGTGCGCCTGCTCGCAGATGTCCTTGATCTTGTCCTGATTTTCCTTTTGCTTGGGTAGATCCGCCATGAAATTGCGGTCGATCTTCAGGTAGTGCGCCGGAATGTGCTTCAGCAGCTGGAATGAGTTGAGGCCGGAACCAAACTGCTCCAGCGCAAAACCGCAGTGGATCTGTTCAAGACCCTTGGCGAACGCGCGCGCCTGCTTCAGGCTCGTCACGACCTTGCTTTCCGGCATTTCGAATACGAGCGAATCGCCGCGCTGGCGCGAGGTCTTGAGCTGCTGCGCAATCCACGGCAGCAGCGTCTGGTCGTCCAGCGATTGAGCCGTCAGCTTGATGAAGAACGTCGTGCGATGGCCGGCCCGTTCGCGCTCGGCGATCGCGCGGATTGCATTGGCGATGACCCAGCGATCGATCGCCGGCAATCGTCCGTGGCGCTCGGCAATCGGCATGAACTGGCCCGGCGGAATTTCGCCCTTGGGGCCGGCCATGCGCAGCAGGATTTCGTAGTAGTCCCCTTCCGCGCCGTGCAGGCTGATGATCGGCTGGTAGTAGAGGACAAAGCCGTTGGTGGCCAACGCATTGTCGACGAGCGCGATCCAGTGGCGATTGGCTTCCGCGGCGGCCTTGTCTTCCTCCGCCGGGTCGACGATATGGATGCGATTGCCGCCCTCGGCCTGCGAACTCCGCAACGCCGTGGATGCGAGATTCAACACCGTCGTCGCGTTCGCGTTTTTCTCGCCGATCAACGCGCCGCCCAGGCTGACGGTGAGACTGATCGATTGCTTGCCGATCTCGAAGATGCGTTCGCTGAATGCGTTGCGCAGCGTTTCGGCCAGTTGCTTGGTCGCTTCGCTGGTGCGCCCGGCGACGAGGATGCCGAACGTGTGCTCGCCAACACGGCCAGCGCAATCGGCATCGC
>JBDSBK010000232.1:0-3357 GCA_039921645.1 Dokdonella sp. | reverse complement strand
CTTGTGCGAATCCGGGGTCCATGCGTGCTGATGTTGCGTTCGGTGGGTACGTGCCGTGCGACATCAGCGGAATAAATCGAAAAGGAGTACATCCATGAGCAATGATCGGATCACCTTGAAGACGCCTTTGGCTCTCAAGCCCCTCGCTGCATGCCTCGCCGCAGCGTTGATGGCCGCCGGCGTCGCCGGCGCGACAGGCGCGCCGCTTCCCGCGGCGGGGCGTGTCGCGAAATCCGCGCATGCAGCCACGCGGCATATGGACCCTGCGATGGCGGCATTCGTGCGTGTGCATCCTCATGGGCAATCGCGTCATGTGACAGCCCCGTCGGGCGGCGTCACGTTGCCGGTCCTCAATTGCGCCGACGACAGCTCGGCAGGCTCGCTGCGCACGGTGGTCGCGGCCGCAGGCGACGGCGATACCGTCGATCTTTCCGCGCTCGTCTGCAGCTCGATCACGCTGACGCAGGGCGCGATCTCCACGACCGTCGGCAGTCTCAAGCTGCAAGGTCCGGCCACCAGCATATTGACGATCGACGGCGGGAATGCCGGGCGAGTGTTCGATCATGAAGGTGCCGGCACGTTGACGGTCGATCACCTGACGATCAGCCACGGCCAGTTTGCTGGAACCGGCACGCAAGCAGTCGGCGGTTGCATCTACTCCTCGGGCGACGTCAACCTCACGAACGCGACCGTATCCAGCTGCTCGGTTGGTTCGGGCACGATCCCCGGGTTTGGTGGAGGCATCGGTGTCTCGGGCGGCATCACCCTCGTGAACGCGACTGTCACGGGCGCGACGTCGAGCGGCGGTGGCGCCGGGCTGGTTGCCATCAACGGCGCCGTTTCAATCGGCGGCAGCACGATTTCGGCGAACAACGGCGGTGGTCGAGGTGCTGGCGTCTACACTTATTACGGCAACATCACGGTGGACAACAGCACCATTTCCGGCAATAGCGGCACCGGTTCTGGTGGCGGGTTGTACAGCTACCTGGGTCCGAACATGACCATCAGCAACAGCACGATCAGCGGGAATACCACCACGGCCGGTGGTGGTGGCATCGCGTCGTACTACGCGCTGAGCCTGCACAACAGTACCGTGGCGTTCAATACCGCAGCTACCGGCGGTGGCATAGCGCTGATCTCCGGAAGTATGGAAAGCATCAGTTCCATCGTCTCGAACAATACGTCCACGAGTGGCGCCAATGACATTGGCGGTGCTATCGCGGTTACCGGCAGCAACAACGTGATCATGACGGCAGACGGCACGACGCCGGGCGACACGCTTACGGCTGATCCGGGATTGGTGGCGCTCGCCAACAACGGCGGACCGACGCAGACGCATGCCCTGGGCAGCGGCAGCAATGCGATCGATACCGGCCTCAATCCCGACAGTCTCGCCTTCGACCAGCGCGGCACCGGATTCGTGCGCACGTTCGGTGCGGCGACCGATATCGGTGCCTTCGAGGTTCAGGCGGTGACGAGCGACGTGATTTTCGCCGACGGATTCGACGGCCCATGAGTCAGGACGCCCTGTAAAGCGCGTGCGCTTCAGCGAGTAAGCGCTCGCGCAATCCGCAATAAAAAACGCCCCGGTCGAAAGCCGGGGCGTTTTCATTGCGATCCTTCCCGCAGCGGCCAATGCCGCACCGGTTCGCGATCAGTTCGTCTCGGTCTGCACGATCGCGCCGTGCGGCAATACCACCTGGGCGAGCTTGGTGTCGGTGCGGATGATCCCGACCTCATCCGCGAGCACATGTGCGGCCTCGTCGAGCACGACATCGCGCTTGTTCTTTTCTTCCTTCTCGCGCTTGAGGTCGTTGGCGACGCTGCGCTCATCCGGCTGCAGGCCATCGTCCTGCGCAGCAGCGAGATCCTTGACGGCCTTGGTCGCATCGGCATCGTTCTTCGGATCAGCGGCGGCAACCGCCATCGTCGCCTTGGTGGCTTCCGAGGTCGTCTTCTTGCCCGAAGCCTCGTCCTTGACGTCGGCAGTGACCTTCTCGACCGTCTTCTTCGACGGGTCCAGCGCCGGCGTCGCGGTACCCGCGGCGAGCTCGCGCGCCTTGCGCTTGGTTTCCTGTTCGTCGCGTTCCTTGCGCCGGACCTGTTCGTTCAGCGACACCGTCTTTTCGTCGCGCAGCTTGCGCAAGTCGGCGAGATCGGCCTCGAAATCCTTCCATTCGGTACTTTTGGCCGTGCGCTGTTCATGGCGCTCGAGCAGCATCGGTACGACCGGCTTGAGATCCGCCACCGCCTGGTATTTTGCCGATGCGATCGAAGTCCATGGCAGCGAATTGTCGTAGCTCGATTCGCCGAAATCCTTGGCGTCCACGGTCAGCGGGAAGCTGATGTCCGGAGTGACGCCGCGCAACTGGGTCGATCCGCCGTTGATGCGGAAGAACTGCGCGATGGTCATCTTCACCTCGCCGAAGACCGGCTTCTCGCTGTGCGCGACATCGTCGAGGTCGACGAGGTTCTGCACGGTGCCCTTGCCGAACGTCGGCTCGCCGATGATGACGCCGCGACCGTAGTCCTGGATCGCGGCCGCAAAGATTTCCGACGCCGACGCGGACGCACGGTTGACCAGCACAGCGAGCGGACCATCCCACGCCATGCCGGCGGTGGTGTCATCGTTCGTTTCGACCTGGCCGTTCGCGTTGCGCACCTGCACGACCGGACCCTTGTCGATGAACAGACCGGTGAGATCGGTGGCTTCGGCGAGCGAGCCGCCGCCGTTGTTGCGCAGGTCGACGATGACGCCGTCGACCTTTTCCTGCTTGAGTCCGACCAGCAGCTTCTCGACGTCGCGCGTCGCGCTCTTGTAGTCGCGATCGCCACGGCGGCGCGCGTCGAAGTCCTGGTAGAAGGTCGGCAGCGAAATCACGCCGATGCGGCGCGTGCGCTTCTCTTCCTTCACCTCGATGATCGACTTCTTCGCGGCCTGTTCCTCGATGCTGACTTTCTTGCGCACCAGCGAGAGCATGACGTGCTTGCCGTCGGTGCCGGCATCGGCAGGCAGCACTTCGAGGCGCACGACGGTGTCCTTGGCGCCGCGGATCTTCGCGACGACATCGTCGAGTCGCCAGCCGACCACGTCGACGACCTGGCCGTTCTCGCCCTGGCCGACACCAACCACGCGGTCGCCGACCTTGATCTTGCCGGAATTCGACGCGGGGCCGCCGGGCACGATTTCGCGGATCGCGGTGTAGTCGTCATCGCGCTGCAGGACCGCGCCGATGCCTTCCAGCGACAGCTTCATCGCGATGTCGAAATTTTCCGCCGACCGCGGGCCGAGGTAATTGGTGTGCGGCTCGATCGACGAAGCGTACGCATTCATGAACGTCTGGAACACGTCTTCGC
>JBDSBK010000231.1:0-2675 GCA_039921645.1 Dokdonella sp. | reverse complement strand
GGCTCGGCCCGCGGTTGAGCCTGTGGCTGGGGTTGAGCCTGCCGTTGCGGCTGCGCTTGGCGCATTTCGCGCTGGGGTGCTTCGCGCACTTGGGGTTGTTGTTGCGGCGGCGGCGTAACCCGCTGCTGCGGCGCTTCACGGACTTCACGTTGTGGCGCCTGCCTCATTTCGCGCTGCGGTGCTTCGCGAACCTGAGGCTGTTGCTGTTGCGGCGTGTAGCGCTGCTGCGGCGCTTCACGCACGTCCCGCTGCGGCGCCTGACGCATTTCACGTTGAGGCGCTTCGCGCGCCTGTGGCTGCTGCTGTTGCGGCTGCGTGTATCGCTGCTGCGGCGCCTGGCGCATTTCACGCTGTGCCGAAGGATTTTCACCCTGCGCGGCAGGCGTCGTTCGCGTCTGCGGCGTCTGGCGCTCTATCGCGCGTGCGCCGCCCTGTCTGCCAACGTCATTGTTGCGCTGATTCTGCGCATCCGCCGGCGAGACCGGCTGGGATCGCCTGTCCGACTGCGCGGCGTTGCCGCGCATGGTCGCCCCATTGCCGCTGCCCGGCGACGTTGCATTGCCCTGTTCACCGCGGTGCTGCGGTGCAAAACGCGCGGATGGCAGCGCGCTGCGGTCTGCCGCGCCGGACTGGCCGCGGGCGGGCTGCTCGCGCATGGCCGCATTCGCGTTGGATGAGTTCACCGGCGCACGGTTGCCCGCGACTGGTGCGCCACGCGAGGGCACGCCGCGTTCGCCCGCAGCGTCGGCCCGATTGGCTGCGGCGCCGCGCATCGGCAACGGTTGCGGTTGCGCTGCGCCGCGGCCGACGACCTGCACGCGTGCGGCGGACTCGCGACCCTGCGCCTGCGCGCCACCTCGCGCCGTCGCCGCCTGACGCAATTCGTTCGTCGCCAGGGGTTGCGATCCGTTGCGCTGGATCGCCTGCATGCGCGTGGCAATCGGCAATGCGGCGGCCGGAGGCGCCGTGCGGGCGACCACGCGACGATCGAGCGCTGCCGCAGGGGCAGCACGCCCGCGAGCGACGCCTTCTGCGACGAAACTGGCTCGCGTCGGTGCGATGCTCATGCGACTGGCGACCTGCGTATTGCGCAGCAGGTTATCGTTGACCTGAACGCGTGCGCCGCCGACCGCACGCGAACCGATGAAGGTTTCGCGCGAAACAGCCGTGATCGCTCGAGCATCTCCGCGGTAAGCATAATTCACGTTCGTGATCGGGCGTCCGCTCGAATAGTTGTTGTAGACGTTGGTGATGTTGATATTCGTGATGTTGCGTGAGTTACGCACGTTTATGTTGGTGAAGTAATTGCGCGAAGTGCGATACCAAGGCACGTAGACGTCACGCGGGCCGAGCGGGAACCAGCCCACCGGACCACCGCCACCGATCGACACACCCCAGCCGTTACCGCCGGCGAAACCGACAAGCGCCGGCGCGTACACCGAACCCCAACGACGACGCTCGCCCGGGCACCAGCCCCAACGATTGCCCACATAGGCCCAGCGACCGTAATGGAACGGGGCGAAGCCCCAAGCCGCCGCGTCTACCCAGGTCCAGCCCCATGGGTCGATCCACGACCAGTGACCCGAACGGTACGGAGCCCAATCCGCCTCGACCGTGGTCGGGTACCAGACATGACCATATTCGGGTACGTCGCTCCATGAGCCGTTGTCATCCAGATCGGCGTAGCCGACCATGTCTTCGGCGACGTAGGTGCTCGAGACCGAATGTGCATAGCGGCGGTTGCGCGAATCGCACCAGCTGTCGAAATCGTCCTGGCGCGGCAGATCGAGCACTTCGTAGTCGCGCAATGCGGAATCGTTGAAGCGATAGGAGTTGCCGGCGCGCACGCTGTAGCTTGCGTTGTTCTCGCCGTAGGCATCGCCAGCGCCTTCGAACACGGTCACCATCGTGGAGCCGCCTTCCGGCGCTACGTCGATGCGGTAGTTGCCCGGCTGATTCACCACGAAAGCGAGTGTGGGCGTGTCCACTTCAACGCTCTGGCCATTGCCGAGGCCGCGCACATGCAGATTCATCACGCCGTCGGTGAGTTCGATCTGCGCTGCGTTGTCGTCAAGGTTGAGCAGGTTGAATGTGCTGTGTTCGTCGAGACGGATACTGGCGGCGCCGATTTCCAGCTCGACGCGCGAATTGTTGTCCGTATAAACCTTGTCGCCTGTGCTGAGTGGGCGATTCAACGAGGCTTGCGCCCACTGATCGTCACCCGATGGCTGAAAGCTCACGTCGCCTTGCAGGAAGCTGACGCGCGCAACGCGGTCCGGCGGGTCAGCCAGGGCATTGCCGGCGACCGCACCGAGAACGAGGACCAACGCCGCAGCACACCAGCCACGGAAGTCGGACATACGCTTTGTGTACATCGAAAGATCTCCTGGACGCCTACGCCAGTCGCGGTCGCGGTGGGAGTTGCTCCCTACGCATCGGCCGCCCGCAGCTGACAGGCTGCCTACCATATCAGCGCATTCACGCTGAATGCCGACTTTCCGGCACGCGCAGGCATGTGAGCGTGACAATTCGCTTAGCGGAGATTCAGCCTGCGAAGCTGCTTGTCTCGCTATGGCGCGATCGTTAATCTGTCGAGTGCTGCGGGTGTAGCTCAATGGTAGAGCTGTAGCTTCCCAAGCTACTGACGAGGGTTCGATTCCCTTCACCCGCTCCAC
>JBDSBK010000230.1:0-2969 GCA_039921645.1 Dokdonella sp. | reverse complement strand
ATCGTCGCCTTCACGCTGGACTTGGTCGGGTCGACGGCATTCCACTCGAGCATGCCTTCGATCCGGCTGAATTTTGCAGTGGGGTTGGAAAACTCCAGATGGTTCCAGCGCATCACGCCACCCGAGTGGCGGGCTTCGATCACGTAGGGTTTCGCGTGCGCGGAAGCACAGCTGAGAAGAAGGACGAAGGCAGCGATGGCTTGGCGGTTCATGGGTGTTCATTCCTCGAGTTTGGGGGGTAAGCCAGCGGCACACCGATCGAACGGATGACGCAGTGAGAGCGCCCCCACAGTGCGGTCAGCGCGTTCCGAAGTCCTGAAGTTCGCCCTGAAGATTCCTGAAACCATCTGAATCGTTCGGCAGTCAGCGGTCTGATGCGGTCAACGCCGACCCTGCTCAATCGTCGGCGAAGCCGCGCGGTCGCTCCGTTACACTTCCGCTTTGCCGCCTTCGCCAGCCACATCCATGGACCAAGCCGCCGCGTCGCCGTTCACCCTCGGTGAGTGGTCTGTCGACCCCGTGCTGAACTCGATCGCGCGCGATGGGGAAACGATCCGGCTCGAGCCGCGCACGATGCGCCTGTTGCTCTGCCTCGCCGAGCGTGGTGGCGCGGTGGTGAGCGCGGACGACCTGCTCGACTACGTCTGGCCGAACGTCATCGTCACGCCCGATTCGGTCTACCAAGCGGTCGCCGCGTTGCGCCGCCTGCTCGGCGACAACCCGAAAGATCCGCGCTACATCGTCACGGTGCCGCGGCAGGGCTATCGCATGGTGGCGGCAGTGAATGCGCCGACGCCCGTGCTTTCGCCTGCGTATTCGACACCGCTTGTCATCGAGGTGCCATGCGTCGAGCCGTCAATGGACGTCGAGCCTCGTGCGCCTTGGCGTCGTGCAATGACAGGATTCGCAATTGCCTCCGTACTCGCACTCGTCGCTGTCATGACGCTGCACTACTGGTCCGCCAGGGATGAGGCATCGGTTTCATCATTGCGTGTGGTCGCAACGGCGGATACGAAATCAGTGGCGGTGCTGCCCTTTCTCGATCTCACCGAATCGATGGGCGAAGAAGTGTTCGCCGACGGCATGACCGAGGAACTCATCGACAAGTTCAGCCAGATCCCCGGCCTGCACGTACCGTCGCCAACCGCGTCGTTCTGGTTCAAGGACAAGCAGCTGACCGTCAACGAGATCGCGCACAAGCTCGGCGTCGCCTACCTGCTCGATGGCAGCGTGCGCAAATCGGGTGCGATGTTGCGTGTCGCGGCGCGCCTGGTCCGCGCCGACGACGGCTTTGTCGTCTGGAGCGAAACCTACGACCGGCCTTCCGACGACAAGCTGATGATCCAGGACGACATCGCAAGCGAAGTGCAGAAGGCGATGAGGGCCACGGTCGGTCGGGATGCATCTTCTACCGACGTAGAGCGTTGATGAGCCTTCTCAGCGCGAGGCTATTTCGAGTTATTTCGGCTGCTCGAACCCGTTCGCGAATAGCAGGTCGCTACGCGTGATTGCGATCGCGATCGGGTTCCTGCCGACGCTGATCGACATCTGTTCGACGGTGCCAGTCGCCGTGTCGATGACGGAGACGCTGTCATAGAACGAGTTGGTGATATAGAGGCGGGCTCCGTCGCTCGTCATGGCGATTCCATAAGAGCCGCCGGCCACCGCGATGGAGCCGCCGACAGAGCCGTCAATTGTGCTGATAAGAGTGACGAAACCGCCACTGCTGTTGGTGACATACACATGTGCACCGGAGGGATCGATCACTGCATTGGCCGGAAAACTCAAGCTACCAATTGCAATCGTCTGTGTCTCGGCGACGTTGGCAGCATCGACCACGGATATCGAGCTATCCCACCCGTTCGTGACGTAGATACGGGTGCTATCGGCATTCCGGGTTGCGCTTGTCGGTAATGCACCCACCGCAACGTTGGCGACGGCGGTACCATTGCGTAGGTCGACGATGGACAGTATGCCGGGTGTATTGATGGGGCCGCTGCAGTCCCTGGCTGGCACATAGAGTCGCTCCGTGGTGGGGTCGTATGCCATCTTGCCGTTTACCTTGGGGCAATTGGGCTTATCCGCTGTGACGATCGCGATCGGACTCCCAACTTGCGCATTGGTCGCTGTATCGATGACTACAACGAAGTAATCTCCGGCTACGAACAGCCGTGATCCTGAAGGATTCATCGCGAAGTAGTGCGCCTGCACGTTCGTGATCGTCGTGCTCACGGTATTGCTCGCCGTGTCAATGACGGATATCGAATCCTCATCAACGTTGGCGACATACACGCGCGTTCCTGCGGGATTGATCGCGATATCCGTAGGTGAAAGTCCGACCATAATAGGATCGCCGACAACGGCATGGGTTGCCACATCGATGACGGACAAGGTTTTGTCTCTCGTGTTCGCCACATAGGCGAAAGGCGCAGCGACGGCTGCAGGCATGCCCGATATCCAGAAGGACAGGGCAAGAGGCCAGCCCATTCGCTTAAATCTGGCTGTCAACGCGGTCGTCGTCATCGCAATACGCAAGGAACCGTCTCCAATAAGAAAATTGTCGCCATCATGGACAAGCGTATTGAAACTAGATGACATGCTGTCGGCGCCGCACGTCGCGGCGATCATCGACCCTGGGTTTACGCCGCGAATGCGTTGCGGAGTTCGAGCGTTTCGGACGACTGCGGCCAATTCGTGCCGACCTATGGAACCTGCTTGTCGATAGTCAACGCAATCGGCTCACTGCGATGCACGTCGAGCGGCGCTGATAGTGCCTGCAGGTCGCCCGATTGCGGCATTGCATTGCCGGATTTCGACACGCGCGCGCCGATCACCACCTGCGGAAACATCGACAGCTTCATCGTCGGCAGCATGCCCATGCTGTCGTCGAGCGTGACGGTGATCGGCAACTGGCTCGCCTTGAGGCGCTGGATCGCGAGCGGCATCGGTGGCCCGCTGGCTGCACGTGC
>JBDSBK010000229.1:0-6152 GCA_039921645.1 Dokdonella sp. | reverse complement strand
GCGGTGATCGTCGTGATCGGCGACCGCCTCGGCCTGCCGACGACGGGCGTGATGTGCGTCGGCGCGGTGTTCTGTTTCGGCCTGCGCCTGCTCGCGATTCGCAACGGCTGGGGCCTGCCGGTTGCGTCGAGCCTGGAGAAGCACGGCAAGCTGCGCGATGAAGATTGAGCAGGCCGGCACGCGCTCTGGCAATCGTTCCTGCATTGCCGGCATACCGGCCATCCATGGCTATCGCCGAAAATTGCTCCTGCATTTTCGGCATACCGGCCATCCATGGCCATAAATGAAGAGGCCGCGGAATCCGCGGCCTCTTCGTCAAGCAATGCAGCAATGAATCAGGCGAGACCCGCCTGCTTCATGACTTCGGCCGCGTAGTCCTCGACCACCTTCTCGATGCCTTCGCCCACAGCGAGACGCTGGAAGCCGATCACGTCCGCACCGGCCGCCTTCGCCGCGGCTTCGACCGACTGGTCGGTGTTCAGCACGTACGGCTGCCCGTACAGCGTGACCTCGTTGACGATCTTCGCGACCTTGCCGCTGATGATCTTTTCGAGGATCTCGGCCGGCTTGGACTTGTCCTTCTCGGACATCTTGGCCAGCTCGATTTCCTTTTCCTTCGCGACGAAGTCGGCCGGAACATCGGCCGCCTTGTTGTGCGGCGGATTCATTGCTGCGACGTGCATCGCGATGCCGCGCGCGAAGTCGGCGTCGCCGCCCTTGACTTCGACGAGCACGCCGATGCGTCCGCCGTGCACGTAGGCGGCCACATTGTTCGCGCTGTCGATGCTGATCATGCGGCGCACCTGCACGTTCTCGCCGACCTTGGAGATGACGGCGGCGCGGGTATTCTCGACGGTCTCGCCCGACGGCAGCTGCACCGCTTTCAGTGCTTCGACGTCTTTGACGCCCGAGGCCAGTGCGGCCTTGGCGACGGAATCGGCGAAGGCGAGGAAGTTCTCGTCCTTGCCAACGAAGTCGGTTTCGCAATTGACTTCGACGAGCACGGCCTTGCCACCCGACTGGGCCATCGCGATGCGGCCTTCGGCGGCAATTCGGCTGGCTTTCTTGTCGGCCTTGGCCAGACCCTGCTTGCGCAGCCATTCGGCGGCGGTATCGATGTCGCCCTTGTTTTCGACGAGTGCCTTCTTGCACTCCATCATGCCGGCGCCCGTGCGCTCGCGCAGTTCCTTGACCAGCTGTGCGGTGATTTCCATGGTGTCCTCGGTGGCAGGAACGCCGCGCGGGCGCGGCGTTCGTTTTTACAGATGCGTTGTTGCGATAGCGCGACCGGCAGCGCGCGGAAAGCAGCTTCCGCGCGTTGCCGGCCGTCGCTGTCGGACCGCCTGGGCGGCCCGACGCAGGCCTGTTACTCGGCTGCCGGCGCGTCGCCGGGCTTGCCGCTGCGCTGTGGCGGCGGGCCACGACGGCCAGCCGGCGGACGCTTGTCGCCGCCCGGCTTGCGCGGGCCCGGCTTGTTGCGGCGGTCGTCGCGCTCGCGCGCTTCCTTCTTGCCGACCGGATTGCCGTCGGCGTCGAGTTCGACGAAATCGTCTTTCTCGTTCGCGGCGATCATCGGAGCGGCGGCCTTGCCTTCGAGCACGGCATCGGCAACGGCGCTCGCATACAGCTGCACGGCACGGATAGCGTCATCGTTGCCCGGGATCGCGTAATCGACCAGGGTCGGGTCGTAATTCGTGTCGACCACGGCGATGACCGGAATGCCGAGCTTCTTCGCTTCCTTGACCGCGATGTCTTCGTGGCCGATATCGATGACGAACAGCGCGTCGGGCAAGCGGTTCATGTCCTTGATGCCGCCGAGCGACTTCTCGAGTTTTTCACGCTCGCGGATGCGCGACAGCACTTCGTGCTTGACCAGCTTCTCGAAGCTGCCGTCGGTCGACATCGTCTCCAGTTCCTTCAGGCGCGAAACCGACTGCTTGACCGTGCGGAAATTGGTCAGCATGCCGCCGAGCCAGCGCTGCGAGATCGACGGCATGCTGCAACGCGCCGCTTCTTCGCGGATCGCATCGCGCGCCGAACGCTTGGTGCCGACGAAAAGGATCGTGCCGCGCTTCTGTGCCAGACCCGAGATGAAATTCATCGCGTCGGTGAACAGCGGCAGGGTCTTTTCGAGATTGATGATGTGGATGCGACCGCGCGCGCCGAAGATGAACGGCGCCATGCGGGGATTCCAGTAACGGGTCTGGTGACCGAAATGCACGCCAGCTTCGAGCATCTGGCGCATGGTGACTTGAGGCATTGTGGTGTTCCTTGATGGGGAGTCGAAGCAAGCTCCTCATGAAAAGTCCGCACAGGGATGTGCGGGCTCTTGCGAGGGACTCGCATGACTCCGGGGTTGGACCTCCACGTATCCGCCGCGTGCGACTCCTTGCGGAGCACCCCGAACGCGGTGACGATACGTGTGCGGATTCGGCATTTGCCGTAGCGGCCATTGCCCCGATTCATTGAAGACCGGTTGCGAGGCCGCATTATTTGCTTCGACGCCAACGACTTACGAAGTCGGCCGGCGAAACCATAGAATTATAGCCCGTACGGCGCGCCCGCGCCAGCTGCAGCAACATCAGAGGAACCATGCCCGTTACCGTCAAGACTCCGGACCAGATCGAGAAAATGCGCGTCGCCGGCCGCCTCGCCGCCGAAGTGCTGGAAATGCTGATCCCGCATGTGAAGCCCGGTGTGAGCACCGAAGATCTCGACCGCATCGCTTACGAACACATCGTCAACGTGCAGAAGGCCGTCCCGGCGAATGTCGGCTACAAGGGCTTCCCGAAGACGTTGTGCACGTCGGTCAACCATGTGATCTGCCATGGCATCCCGAATCCGGGCAAGCTGCTCAAGGACGGCGACATCGTCAATATCGACGTCACCGTGATCAAGGACGGCTGGCACGGCGATACCAGTCGCATGTATTTCGCCGGTGAGCCCTCGGTGATGGCCAAACGACTGGTCGACACCACGCTGGAAGCGATGCTGCTCGGCATCGGCAAGGTACGTCCCGGTGCCACGCTCGGCGACATCGGCCATGCGATCCAGACCCACGTCGAAGCACACGGATATTCGGTTGTGCGCGAATACTGCGGCCACGGCATCGGCCAGATCTATCACGAGGACCCGCAGGTCCTTCACTACGGCCATGCGGGCGCCGGCATGAAGCTGCAGAAGGGCATGACCTTCACGGTCGAGCCGATGGTCAACGCCGGCAAGCCGCAGACGCGCCTGCTGCCCGATGGCTGGACCGTGGTCACCAAGGACCATTCGCTGTCCGCGCAATGGGAACACACGATTGCGGTGACCGACGACGGCTACGAAATCCTCACCGCGTGGCCGAAGCATTGAGTGTGACGTGAACGCGTTGCACGTGCGGTAACGAAATCGCGCAGCTCAAGCACCGCCGGCTGCACACCGGTCGCCGGTGTTCGACAGGAGGATGAGGCGCCGGCCAGCGAAGCCGCCGAGTCCGCCATTTCCCCCGATCGAGAATGCCGACGCTGCCGTGGTGCCATCGACATCGACCCCGTATCTGCCGCCACTTCCGCGCCTTCCGCAGGCGTTGCCGCGCAGCGGCGTGTCGGCGGAGGCGCGTCTCGCCTTGCGCCAGGTGCTCGGCGACAACGCGCGCGAGCTGGCCACGGCATTCCGCGATGGCGCCGCGGCGAACATACTCGTGCATCTGCGCGCACGCACCGTCGAACGTGTGGTTGCGCATGTCTGGCAGGCTTGCGTCGGCGAGGCGGCGGACTGCGCACTGTTTGCGGTGGGCGGCTTCGGTCGCGAACTTCTGTTCCCGCAGTCGGACGTCGACTTGCTGGTTCTCGTCGAGCCGAGCGCACTGCAACGTCAGGCGCGCGCTTTCGAGGCGCTGTTTGCCTGTCTTTGGGATATCGGCCTGAAGCCCGGCCATGCGCTGCGTACGCCAGCCGAATGTCGCGAGCTGGCGTCGGCTGATGTCAGCGTATTCACCTCCTTGCTCGATGCGCGCCTGCTCGCCGGCGACGGTGCGCTTGCCGGTGCGCTAGGCGGGATCGTCGACGACACGTCGATCTGGCCGCCGGCGGCGTTCCTTGCCGCCAAACGTGCCGAGCAGACCGCGCGCCATGCGCGTTTCAACGACACCACCTACAACCTCGAACCCAATCTCAAGGACGGTCCCGGCGGTTTGCGCACGCTCGACCTGATGCGCTGGCTCGGGCGACGCATCGCGGATGTGGGCACTTTCGCGGGGATGGTCGAGCGCGGCCTGCTCGATGCCACCGAGTGCGCCGCGCTGGAGCGATCCGAGGCGATGCTGTGGCGCTATCGCTATGCGCTGCATCTGGCCGCGGGTCGACCCGAGGAACGATTGCTGTTCGATTACCAGCGCCAGCTTGCGACGACGCTCGGCTACGTCGACGAGCACGCGACCAATCTCGCGGTCGAGCAATTCATGCAGGCCTACTACCGTGCCGCGACGATCGTCGAACGGCTCGGCGCGCAATGGAAGGAGCGCTGCACCGAATTGCTGGAACCCGGCGATGCGCCACCGCGGGAACTCGACCGCGATTTCCTCGGCGTCGGACCGCGCATCGAACCGCGCACGGCCGATCTGTTCCTGCGGCGACCCCGCGCAATCGTGGACGTGTTCGCGGTGCAGCTGGAACATCCGGAGCTGCGCGGACTCTCGGCCGAGACGATGCGCCTGCTGCAGCGCGCACTGGCTGAGCATGGCGATGGCTTCGCCGACGACGTGCAGGTGCTGGCGGCTTTCGTCGCGCTGCTGCGCAAGGGCGCCGTGGCGGTCGCCGCGCTCGCGCAGATGAACCGGCATGGCGTGCTTGCCGCAATCCTGCCGATGTTCCGCCGTGTGGTCGGGCGCATGCAGTACGACCTTTTCCACGTCTACACGGTAGACGAGCACACGCTGCGCGTGCTGCGCAACATTGCGCGTTTCGCCGATGCGCAGGCGCGCGATGAATTTCCGCGCGCCCTAGACACGTTTGCCGCCATCGACAAACCGGAATTGTTGCTGCTCGCCGCGTTGTTCCACGATATTGCGAAGGGACGCGGCGGTGACCATTCCGTGCTCGGCGAGGATGAAGCGCGTACGTTCTGCGCAAAGCTGGGCCTGTCGGCGGCCGACATCGATCTTGTCGCGTGGCTGGTCCGTTGGCATTTGCTGATGAGCGTGACAGCGCAGCGTCAGGACATCAGCGATCCGGATGTCGTGCATCGCTTCGCGGTGCAGGTCGAGGATCGCGAACGCCTCGATCATTTGTATCTGCTGACGATCGCGGACATCGCCGGCACCAACCCGAAGCTCTGGAACGAATGGAAGGCACGCCTGCTCGCCGATCTGCACGTTGCCGCGCGCTATGTGCTGCGGGCTGACCTCGATCGACCGCCGCAGGCGGAAGCGCGTGCTGTCGCGAATCGCGCGCTTGCGCAGCAAACGCTGGTCGGGCAGGGCATCGCCGCCGCGCGAGCCGAGCATCTTCTGGATGGATTTCCCGAAGCGGGATTCTTGCGCCATCGCACCGATCAGATCGTCTGGCAGGCGCATGCGCTCGCGCGCGCCGCCGCCGGCGCCACCGTCATCGCGATCCAGTCCCGTGGCGCACGTGGGAGCAGCGAGTTGTTCGTCTGCTCGCCGGATCGCGATGGCCTGTTTGCCGCGATCGCCGCGACGCTGGATCGGCGCGGCTGCAACGTCGTCGCTGCACGGCTGTTGATTGCGGCCGACGGTCGCGTGTTCGATACATTCGAGCTGCTCGATGCGGGCACCCTGGCGGCGCTGGATGCGGAGCACATGGCGGCGCTCGAAGCGGAATTGCGCCGCGTGCTTGCCGCCAAGGATCTTGCGCCGCGCATCACGCGTCGTGGCGTGCCGCGGCGATTGCGTCATTTCCAGCGCACGCCGCAGATCGGGTTTTCGGAGACGGGCAACGCGACCCAGCTCGCCCTGGTCTGCAGCGACAGTCCGGGGCTGCTCGCGCAAGTCGCGCAGGCGTTTCGCGTTGCGCGCGTGCGCGTGCACGATGCGCGTATTGCGACCTTCGGCGAACGCGTGGAAGACTTCTTCGTCCTCAGCGACGAGAATGACACCATGCTCGATGAATCTTTGCAGGCTTCGCTGCGTGCGATCCTGCTGGACCATC
>JBDSBK010000228.1:0-2722 GCA_039921645.1 Dokdonella sp. | reverse complement strand
CCTGCTCTATGCAGCGGGGCTCGCCGCGCTGCTGACCTGGAGTTTCTTCATCGAGGGCTGGCCACAACGGCCGCTTGGCGATTTCGCATCGATGCATCCGCAGTTGGGGAACGGGCTACGCGCGATCATCGTCATCGGATTTGTCGGCGCGCTGATCGTGCACACGATCCTGCAGCGGTTGCTGGCGATGATCGATACGGTGCGTGACGGCGACCCGTTCATTCTGCAGAACGCGCAACGCCTCAACGCCATTGCGTGGAGCCTGCTCGCGCTGGAGGTGCTGCGCATGATGGTGACAACGATCGCATCGGCAGTGTGGGAGTCGGGACGGCTGGGCGGTTTCTCGTTCACGCCGTGGATGGCCGTGCTGCTGCTGTTCGTGCTGTCGGGCGTATTCGCGCAAGGCGCGCGCATGCGCGCCGACCTCGAAGGAACGGTGTGACATGGCGATCGTCATCCGTCTCGACGAAATGCTGCACGCGCGCCGCATGACGCTGACGGATCTCGCCGCGCGCGTCGACATCACGCTCGCCAACCTGTCGATCCTCAAGACCGGCAAGGCGAAGGCGATCCGCTTTTCCACACTTGAGGCGATCTGCGCGACGCTCGAGTGCCAGCCTGGCGACCTGCTCGCCTTCGATCTCGCGCTGCCTGCTGGAGAGTGATGCCATGTCCACCCATGCAACCGCCCGATTCTTCGCGCCCGATGCACACCACGAGGGTGTACGCCCCATACAGATCTGGAGTCTGCGCCTGTTCTATTTCCTGATGCTCGTGTTCGTCACGCCAACCGCGTGGCAAGCACTGTTCTCGCACGCGGGTCCGTGGGATCCGCTGCGCGCGGTCACGATAGCCGTATGGGCCACCTATCCCGCGCTCGCATTCTTTGCGTTGTTCCGCCCGCTGCGTTGGCTGCCGCTTATGTTCTTCACGATCGGCTACAAGACGATCTGGCTCGCGTTCATCGCATATCCGCTGTGGCAAGCGGGAACGCTGTGGGGCACGCCGACCGGTGAAGTCGCCGCATCGTTCCTCGCGTTGCCGCTGCTCGCGGCGGTGGTGCCGTGGGGGTACGCATGGAAAACCTACTTTGAGTGGCCGCGGCGGCAAGGAGTCGCGCCAGATATCGCAGCCGTTCTCTGACGAAACTGGGGCGCAAGGCCGGATGATCGTCAATTGCGATCCGGAGTCGAGCCGTGTGCACCGCTGTGCGAGGGCGCATGGTCGACTGGCCTCCATCGCTTTGTTGTCCCACACTGCATGTCAGGGAACCGCAGACCAGCCAGAAGAAGGACCTGTGAGTTCGCTCCGGTTTCAGCCATTGTGTTTCACCACAACAAGTCGGAGGTTGCACAAATGAAAACCACGCTGGCATTGGCACTCGTCCTCACCTTCTTTGCCGGTTCGGCGGCTGCCGCCGACGCTTCGGTCTCGGGTATCTACCGGGCCGAAGGCAAGGACACGCCGTTGCGCTTTGCGCGCGTTGCCAAAGGCGTGAAGGCCTACTCGAACGACCCCGCCATTCTTTTCGCGTTCACCGAGAAGAATGCGTCAGACGCGAAGGACATTGGCGCGGATGCGATTGCCTTCTCGCACACGTACGGCAGCGCCATCACGATGAACATCTTCAAGAACAGCGACGGCGTGTACGAGGTGGCCGAGAGCGCTTTCCATCATTCCGCATCGGACAAGGCCGGCGGCAACGCTTCGGGAATACTGCAGTTGAAGAACGTTGTCGTCGCGAATGGCAGCATCTCGGGGGAGGTGTACACCAAACCGGACACCGACATGTTTGGCGCAAAGGTCGACGTCGACCTGAATTTCAAGGCGACGATGCCGAAGTAGCCTTTCTCCCGACGAACAGAACGCTGGGTGTGGACTACCCCGGATTCCCCTGCATGGAATTCGGACGGATCCACGAATCCGCAACGACCCAACCACTCGCCGTCAGCGTCCATGAGACGACAAGTTCGCCCCATTGGAAAGGCGTCATGCGCCCGGCGATCACGATGGGTATCCACACGAGCAGCGTGAATCCAGCCATCTGCACCGTCGAGAGCAGCGCAGCGAGACGGGCGTACTTTCCTGCGAGTATCGCGGCACCTGCGAGGAGGTAGGTGCCGCCCGTGACATAGGCCCAGAACACGGGCCACAGCAGCCATGTGGGCACGAGTGGCGCGGTCAGCTGAAGATAGACGAAGTGCGAGAGCCCGAACGCGATCATGGCCAGGGCGTACAGGATGCGGGCGATGCGCACGCCACGGTCGCCTGTCGCAAAACCGAGCCGCTGCCTGTCCCAATCCGTGGCGAACCACGCATACAGCACCCAGACACCCGCGATGATCGCCGCATTCTCGCCACAGGTTTGATAGGAACCTTCCTGCAACGGCGCGAGGACAATGAAACGCAGCTTGAACAGCACCGTCAAGAGCACGAAAAGAACGAGCAACACGCGCGCAGCGATGGCTGCGGTGCGCTGCCAGAGCAGACCCGCGCCACACGCCACGCAGAGGATCGCGCAGAGATAAACCAGTGCTTCGCGTGCAGGAAGATCCCTGGGCACCGGCTGCCAAACCTGGGTGAAGTCACCCTGGCTCAGACCCAGTATCCCGAGGCCGATCAGGGTCGCCGCAAAGACCGCATGACCCACGCTTGCGATGCGCATGGACATTCCCCGATGTGAGCACCGAGCTCCGCGCCATCTTAGGGAACATCGCAATCG